>JAYUXX010000435.1:0-7657 GCA_043752765.1 Saprospiraceae bacterium
CATCACCGAATGCATTGAACTCTGTTCCATCTTATGTTTGTCGGAACCGGACGAATGCTCATTCTCGTCAAGTTGCAACCATAAGTATTGAAGCGTTGAAGGCGATTGATTATAATATGTAATCAGTTCTTTGCCATCAAGCCTTTGTTTCTTTTCATCCAGTGTACCCGTTGCTGCCAGTAGTCCGGCCCGGGAGAATCACCCATGTTCCTGTAATTATTCGGGGTAGGAAGTATGCTTCCTAATTGTTCAAACTTGTTTCCATGATTCGAAGTTTGTTGCGCTGTACTGTACGTGGTGACGAACAGTCCTGACATCAGAAGAAAAATATAACGTACCATAAAAATGCTTTTTCAGATCGGCAGACAATTTAGACTTATAATTTACGGCCAATCCCGGAATTAGACGATCGAATGAAATTCATGGACTATCGCAAAATCAGGCATCTTGAATGTGTAGAAACATCTCTTATTTTTTGAATCCGTAAATTGCAGGGTAATTAGCCGCCATGTACATGATCCCATTCATCTTCATTTCTCTTTTTCCGCTACTCGCTTGTCACGTAGAATCTAAGTCTCATGTGAAAGTTGCACAACCCGTACTACAAGAGATCAAAGAAACCGAAACCACGTTTGAAATGAATTTTGATTCCACCAAATGGACAGAACTTACTAACGATGATGGGTACAGCATTGATATTAAATATGCCACAACTGACAATTTTGTAAAAGTTGTGATCTACCCATGTGGTCGTTGTTTCCTTAAGCCCGCTGTTGCAGTAGCGCTGTCACATGTGAGAGATGAATTGAAGAATCAGGGTTACAAATTGAAATTATTTGATTGTTACCGACCCCGGTCAGCACAGTATAAACTGTGGGAAAAAGTGCCCAATCCGGACTACGTAGCTCCGCCTAAAGAAGGCTCTATGCACAATCGGGGCTCAGCTATAGACCTTACGATCACAGACAAGTTTGGAAACGAACTGGATATGGGTACACCTTATGATTTTTTCGGCCCCAAGGCACATCATGACTATACAGCACTGGATAAAAAGGTATTGAGCCTGCGCAAAAAATTGAAGTCTACCATGGAGACCCACGGATTCAAAGCCATTAGAACCGAATGGTGGCATTATTCCCTGGCTACGGGTAGCTACCCACTAGAAAATTGGCAGTGGCCCTGTGAAAACTAAAAGCAAACTCTAAATACATCAAGCAGTGAATATCTGCCTGTTCTAAAGAGACTCATGAGGATTCTATTCAATGACTATGCTCATCCTTTATTTCTGGGGAATTCACGTACTTAGCGCCCTGAAACAAAGATCTGCTTTGAAAAAGAAGCCCGGCAGGTTGAGAATTGAAATAAATCAATGCTTCCTTCCGTAATAGTCTCTCTGACGGACAAGTAAACTTTAAACCTTTAAACCTTTAACTCATTAAGCAGAGTACTTCACCTAAAGAAGCTAATCTGGTTAACTGAAATAGATTCCTACCAATGTCTACACAATACGCATCCGATGTACAGGCGATTGATTCGCTCGCTTCAAAATATCACGATTTACGCAAGGAGATTGCCAAGGTCATTGTAGGCCAGGATGAAGTCGTAAAAGCAGTATTGATCTCACTTTTTAGTAATGGCCACAGTTTATTGGTGGGTGTACCTGGTTTGGCTAAAACACTCCTGGTCAGCACGATATCCGAAGTTTTGGACCTGGAATTTAAAAGGATCCAATTTACCCCGGACCTGATGCCCTCAGATATCACAGGGACAGAAATCCTGGATGAGGGCCGCCATTTTAAATTTAACAGGGGTCCCATTTTCGCCAATATTATCCTGGCAGATGAGATCAACCGGACTCCACCCAAAACGCAGGCCGCCCTTTTGGAAGCCATGCAGGAAAGGTCTGTCACTGTCAATGGAGAGCGCCACATTCTGCCTTCCCCTTTCTTTGTTTTGGCAACTCAAAATCCCATCGAGCAGGAAGGAACATACCCTCTTCCGGAAGCCCAGCTTGACAGGTTTATGTTTAATATTCCCCTTGACTACCCCTCCTATGAAGAGGAAATAAGAGTAGTGAAAACCACAACTTCTGTTCAGGATGTTTCACTCAGTCACATTCTATCTTCCACCGAGATTCTTCAGTTCCAGCAACTGGTACGGAAAATTCCTGTAGCCGATAATGTACTGGAATATGCGGTGTCATTAGCATCGAAAACACGTCCGAATACGCCACGCGCAACAGATCAGGTCAATCAATACATTTCATGGGGAGCAGGTCCTCGGGCTTCACAATATCTCGTCTTGGGGGCTAAATGCCATGCAGCCATTACCGGAAAGTATTCCCCGGATATATCAGATGTGAAAGCGATTGCAAAGTATGTACTACGTCACCGTATCGTTCGTAACTATAAAGCAGAAGCTGAAGGGATGAATGAAGAAAAGGTGATCGAAGGTTTATTATAAGTTGCAAGTGAGTGGCTTTGTTTTATTTCAGCAAATTGAAATAATGAATCACCTTAATAGCCTGCGCCTTCGATGTGACGTGTAGCTTTTCATAAATTTTTGATATGTGCTTTTTTACAGTGTTGTGACTTATGAACAATTTGTCACCAATATCTCTGTAATTGTATCCATCCACTAATGTATGCAGTACTTCGATTTCCATGCTCGACACTTCGATAGGCATAGGAAGTGTTCCTTCATCAATTGTAGTTCCTCTTTTTTGTGACTTATTGTGTTCATACCGATTACTTAAATGATGTTTTTGAATTTGCTTCAGAAGTAAATAATATCATTATAGGTAACTCCTTCCAGATTATAATAACTCCACCACCGGATCTGAAACCTAACAGCCTGTTCGTACCATTGTATATAAGTTTATATCAAACTTACCCGATACCATACCAGATAAAGAATCAACGAAGTTCTGCCCCGACAGTTGGATGGAATGACAGTAATTATATACCGCAATCACCGGTTGTCTCCGGAGCACTGATGGATTTTAAAGGGGCCAATAGCTTGCATTAATAGATTCTGAGGCAGGAAGTAGGAGAGAGGGTACGAACTAATTTACTTTTCACGATCTTCGCTCTCTAATTCCCTGATCATGAAAAAATTCTTCCAAAAATTAGCACTCTGGATAGGCATAATTTTCCTTGCACTCATCCTGTTTTCCTTTCTTCTGCCAAGGGAGGTGAACGTAAGCAGAAGCATCACAATTGATGCCCCCGTTGACCGCGTCTTCGAACAGGTCAATGACCTCCGCAATTGGGAGAAATGGTCTCCCTGGAAGAGAATGGATCCAATGATGGAAATGACGTTCAGCAACCCGCCGGTAGGTCAGGGTGCATTCTATAAATGGATTTCAAAGGATAAACAAGTTGGCTCAGGGACAATGACGCTTGCGAAAGTGACTAACAACGAAGAAATTGTCACAGCATTAGCTTTCGAAGACGGGGGAGATGCCAGCGCTACATTTAACTTCGGTCATAAAGGAAAGGCCGTTGAACTTACCTGGAAAATGACTAACCAGGTGGGCGTTATGCCATGGAGCAAATATTTCGGCCTTGCTATGAAAGGAGAACGTAAAAAACAATTCGATCAGGGATTGAAAGGAATTAAATTCTACGCAGAAAAATCCTGATTTGTAGTTCCACAATTCTCAAAGAGTTAAATAATATTCACAAAGTCTGGGAAGCGTAAGTTTTTCAATGCATGTATTGAATGTGGTTTGATTTACTACATATCAACAATGCAGGTTTTATGCATATCTGTAGCGGATGGTAACTTGACTATACCACAAACCATTCTTTATAGGTACATTTCTTCTATTAATTTTTAAACCATCAAAACAAACGAACGATGCCTCAACCAAACATTCTCGCTATTATTATTGCATCCCTGATCCCCATGATCGTCGGATTTATTTATTATCACAAAAGTCTTTTAGGTAAACCGTGGATGGAGTCCCTGGGCATAACTGAAGCTGACCTTAATAAAGGCAATATGGCTGTCATCTTTGGAATATCCCTCCTCATGTCCCTTATGATGTCCATGTATTTGCTCATGAACGTAGATGGGCCGGGACAGGAAGGTCCTTATGATTCTTTCAAACATGGAGCGTTGCATGGAGTGATTCTTGCGATCATGCTCGCTGTTCCTGTGCTCGTAACAAATGGACTTTTTGAAAGAAAGAATTTCAAAAATCTTACTATCAATGCGGTTTATTGGATCATCACATTTGCACTCATGGGTGGTGTCCTTGATGCCCTGAATCATTGGCCGGCCGATATGCAGGCGCCTCAATAATCAGGCATATCAATACACAATCGAAACGCAATACAAACGTGTCGCACACAATCGAAACGCCACACAAACGTACCGCAACACAATCGTATCCCGATTTAATGAACCTATAACATGCCCGGCTTGCTTTTTGAAAAACGCGTGCCATTAAATTCAATAGTGCCTTTCATTGATTTCTTTTCGATTTCAGGTAATGCCATAAATTCCTTGCAGGTAACTGAGCAACAACCTGAATATCCTTCTGCGCATGTTGCACACTGAATAAAAAGAAGATGGCAACCATCATTTGCACAATTAACATGCGTATCACATGAACCACCACAGATGTGACAGGAAGCGACAATATCATCCGATATCCGCTCACCCAATCGTTCATCAAAAACAAAATTCTTTCCGATAAATTTATTTGGTAAACCTTGCTGATCGACCTGGCGAGCATATTCAATAATGCCGCCGTCTAATTGAAATACATTTTGATAGCCTTTATATTTCAGATAAGCAGAAGCCTTTTCACACCGGATGCCACCTGTGCAATACATGATGATATTTTTTTCCTTTTCATCCTGCAATATCTCCGCCACTAAAGGAAGCCCATCACGAAAAGTTTCCATTGAAGGTAAAATGGAATTTTCAAAAAATCCAACTTCGCTTTCATAATGATTACGCATATCCACTATGATCGTATCCGGCTGATCTGCGAGACGATTAAATTCAACAGCGTTGAGATGCTTTCCACTATGAGTGACATCAAATTCCGGATCTTCAATACCATCGGCAACAATCTTATTGCGCACTTTAATCGTTAGTGTAAAAAATGATTTCCCGTCATCTTCGACAGCACGGTTTAACCTGATGTTTTTCAAAAAATCAATACCATCCAGGTAAGTTTTAAAATCAATAAACCTTTTTGACGGAACAGATAGCTGTGCATTGATGCCCTCATGCGCAACATAAATTCTTCCATACACTTCAAGCTGATTAAGATCCTTATATAAAGTATCTCTGAATGAAAACGGATCCTTTAAATAGGTATACACATAGAAGGAAAGCGTGACTCGATCGGCATCCTCATTTCGGATACGTGTTCGCAATTCATCCCGATTAATCCTGTTATGTAAAGATTTTCCCATGTTCCCATCATAATAATGAGTCAAAGATAAGGAATAGATAAAAGTTGATTTTATCTATAATAATTGGCAATACTATTTGGTATTAAAATGTGGTTTGGATATGCGGTCGTTATCACCTCCACATTGAATATTGTGCCGTGTGAATCTTATCATTTTAAACTTGGCATAGCCAATGCAACAGATGGGATCTTTGACTCTGGTGTATTCCTTGGTGAAGCTAGTTTCCTGGTAGCCAGCTTCGAATGCCAGGACTTTACACTTACATTAGGTGAATATGGTACAGGTTCAATCACATCAGATGATATTTTTGTATAGGGGTTAGGTGAGTGTGAATTTGAATTTACACTTAGCCAGTCCGAATTCGTTTGCTCAGATGAAGGAGACAATTTGGTGATCATCACCGCTACAGATGATCATGGAAATGAGTTAACCTGTGAAGCAACTGTAACGGTAGTCGTTCCCGAAGGAATTTTGAATGTTGATCTGGGTGGAGATTGTGTTACTGTATATCCTGGATATGGAACAGCTGAATGCACAGATCTTACCGCAACTGTTAGCGGTGGCACTGCCCCATATTCATATCTATGGAGCAACGGCGAAACAACTGGGACGATAACTGTTTGCCCTGATGAATCCACAGATTATACCGTGACAGCAACCGATGTTAATGGATGCGTATAGGTTTCAGGAACCATTTCCGTATTAGCCGTCAATGTAAGCTGCGGGAATGCCGGAAATAAAGTAGAGAGGTACCACAATGGCAGTAATCCTCATACAATTTGTATATCGCCATCGGCCGTTCCCGCTCATCTTGCTCATGGTGACTTTTTGGGACCTTGTAGTGAAACAAGTGATCCATGCCAGGGTTTAGACCCAATTGCAATCGCGCCACAGTTTTTTCAACCAGATGCGCATATTGAAGAACCCTATATTTGGCCAAATCCAGGTAAAAATGAATTGGGCGTTTCACTGCCTGCCAGTGTCACTGGAAAGGTTTCGGTGGAAATAAGATCCGTAACGGGGCAGATATTGATGTCAATTACGTTTGCGGAAGGAAGCAGATCCCACATAATAACAGAACTTGACCGCTTGACCGAAGGGATATCTATATCCGGGTCATCGATGCTACTGGAATGAGTTGGATGATGAAATGGATGAAAATCTGATAATAATCTAGAACCGTTTAAAAGGGCGATCTCAAACAGAGGTCGCCCTTTTTAAATTATTACAGATGAACTTTTGGCCGTGAATGCCGTTTTGCCCTAATTAGCTGATTTGTAGATTATTAGTAGTAAGTTAAATTTTGGTTTGTAATATCCTTATAATCAAATAATTGCAAAAAATAAACGTATTTGATTGTTGGAAAAACCTGAAAACGAACTAATTGCCTTACAATTTGATTATTACAAGTCAAAAGTCCACCAGATTGTAAAGCAAATACCCGTTTTCATCGCTTTTCTATTAGATTTGCGGCGCTTTTTGAGGGCATACTTCAGCGTATCAAGAACCTGACTGTGATCTTAATTACACTACTTAATTTTTAAACCAGGTCGATATGGCCACTCAAAAGAATTTAAAATCAAAGGCAACCGCTTCGAAGCCAAAATCTCCCAAAGTTGCATCGGTAAAGAAACCTGTTTCGAAAACTCCTGCCAAGGCTAAACCAGTCTTGAGTAAGGGGAAATCTTCTGCTAAAACGACTCAGGCCGCTAAAAGCAAACCAAATACGGCTACTAAAGCCAAATCTCCTGTCAAGGCTCCAGCAAAACCGTTGGCCAAACCTGTTGCCAAAAAAGCAACTCCTAATGCTCCGGTAAAGGGATCAAAAACAGCGCCACCTACCAATGGTAAAACATCCCAGGCGAAATCCGCGAAACCCGTTGCTTCAAAACAACCCACGTCGAAACCCACAGTAAAAACAAAGTCCGCATCAGTATCAATGTCTACCAAGCCTGCGCCAAAAGTAATACTGAAAGTTAAAGCAACGTCCCGGCCCACACCTTCAACACCTATACAGCCAGTTGCAAAAAAGATAGAAACCCCGGTTGCTAAAGTGGTCCTAAAAGCAAAAGCACCTGAACAAATAAAACAACAGCCTAAAGAGGTTCTTGCAAAAAATCCGTTACCCGCTGTAATAAATGTTGTCGACCAGAAGAAATCGCAACCTAAACCAATGGTTTCAAAATCCGTTTCTCCTGCCCAATCTAAGACCGAAAACAAAT
>JAYUXX010000436.1:0-3122 GCA_043752765.1 Saprospiraceae bacterium
GGCTCTTCAATGATGAGTAATGGAAGATGAATGCCTTGCCAGCGAACAGATGTTCTGGTCTGTCGGCTACGCATGCTTCATTGAGAACTCCTTCATAACTTCAGCAAGCACCTTAACCCCGTCTTCAGGCATTGCATTATAAATTGAAGCCCTGAATCCTCCTGCGGATTTGTGTCCTTTAAGGCCATCACATCCCGCATCTTCACAATAGATCTGAAACTCTTTATTCAATGAAGCATCTTCCAGGGTGAAGGTTACATTCATTCTGGATCTGTCTTCAGGAACACTGTGCCCAACATACACCGGAATGGAATCTATAACATCGTAAAGGTGACTTGCTTTCTGTTCATTGATTTTCGCCATAGCAGCTAATCCACCCAGATCTCTAAGCCAGCGTAAGGTCAGCATGCTAACATAAATGGGAAATACAGGTGGTGTATTATACATGCTTTCATTCTGAATATGAGTCTCATATCTGAGCATCGTAGGAAGTGTCTTGTTAATCTTACCCAACATGTCTTTTCTGACAATCACTAGAGTTACACCTGCTGGCCCAAGGTTTTTCTGAGCCCCCGCATAAATCAATCCGAACTGGTTGATATCAATCGGTCTTGAAAATATATCCGAAGACATATCACATACAATGGGCAATGATGTCTGAGGGAAAGCCTGGTATTGAGTTCCGTATATCGTGTTATTGCTCGTGAGATGAATATATTCGTATTCGGGCGAAATCGGATATCCTTTCGGAATGTACGTATAGTTAGTATCCTTGGAACTCGCGATCACATCAATAGATCCAAGCATCTTAGCTTCATGGATGGCTTTACTAGACCAAACCCCTGTATCAACATACCCAGCTTTCTTTCCTTCTGGAAGCAAATTCATTACAGTCATAAAAAACTGTGTACTTGCTCCTCCACCCAGAAACAGAACTTCAAAATCTTCTGTGAGCCCCAGGAGCTGTCGAACTAATTGTCCCGCTTCGTGAAGAATGGGTTCGAAATAGCTTGAACGATGAGAAATTTCAAGAATTGAAAGACCACTTCCATTGAGGTCAAGAACAGCTTGCGAAGCTTCTTCAAACACTTTTTTGGGCAAGATAGAAGGTCCTGGACTGAAGTTTATGATATGGGACATAGATGATTTCAAATTGATGTGCACAAAGCTACAATTCGGCTACTAACTATTAGCGAATCAGCCATCAAATATGTTTTATTAAAACAAATTTAATTCAGAATCAGGCATCTTGTTTAGGCCGCGATTTATGTCTGACGATGATCCGTAAACTTTGATCCAGTGTAATGTAGGACCAAACCCAATTAAAGAGTACAAATAGCTTATTTTTTACACCCAGGATAGATTTAAGATGAACTACCAGCCAAAGAATCCAGGCTATAAATCCCTGTGTTTTTACAAAAGGAAGATCCGCTACAGCCTTATTCCTGCCAATGGTAGCCATACTCCCCAGGTCCCGGTAATGAAATGGTTTCATCGGCTTCCCACGGGCGATATCATTTAGATTTTTTGCAAGCCGTTTTGCTTGTTGGATTGCAGGCTGTGCAACTTGGGGGTGGCCTTTATATTTCCCTTCCTCCATGTATGCATTGTCGCCAATAGCATAGATGTTTTCGAGACCTGTTACCTGATTATAGGTATTTGTTTGAAGCCGATTTCCTCTGGCATATGATGCCTCCGGCAATCCTTCAATTTTCATCCCCGTAATTCCAGCTGCCCAGATTAATTTCCGTGTGTAGAGTTTTCGACCATCGTTTAGGCTCACTTCATTTCCATCGTAATTATTAACCTTGGCATTATTGATCACCTCGACACCCATTTTGATGAGGTATTCTTTTGATTTTTTAGAAGCTTCATCAGACATTGAGGCTAGCAGCTCATTTGTTCCTTCGATAAGATGAATATTCATATCTGAAGCCTTTAGTTCAGGATACTCATTTGGAAGAATATACTTTCTCATTTCGGCCAGTGAGCCGGCCATTTCAACACCGGTGGGACCCCCTCCTACAATGACAATGTCCAGATAGGTTTGTCTGATGTCTTCTTCCCGTATTGTCAATGCTTTTTCGAGATCACTCAATATCACATTCCTAAGTAATAGGGCATCAGAAATCGATTTCAATGAATAGGCGTTCGATTCAACGGCCGGATTTCCATAGAAATTCGTAGAAACGCCTGTAGCAATAATCAGAATGTCATAATTGACTAATCCTTCACTCGTCATTAAGTTTTTTTCAGAAGGGTTAATAGACAGAAGTTCCGCAACACGGATATGGACGTTCTTTTTTTTCCTGAATACTTTCCGAAGAGGGAAGGCAATAGAACTTGGCTCAATCCCTGACATGGCCACCTGATAAAGTAGTGGTTGGAATTGGTAAAAATTATTCCTATCAATAAGTACGATCTGATACAGATCATTTGAAAGTAGTCTGGCCAGGTTAAGACCGGCAAAACCGGCACCGATAATGACGACCCTGGGATGTTGGGTTTCAGGAAGATTGATGGGCATGGCATAAATATATGGAGGGATTTAGGGATGGGGATGTGATCGGGTGCAATTATTGCTGTTCAATCACATTCTAAGTTTTTGGCTTTTGGATGCTTTACATATCCGTTACTTTTTTTTTAAAACACAGGTATCATAAAACATTCATTATCAATTGAAAAATGGTGTGTGTATGAAAATGGGTTGGGAAATGGTGGTTTTTCTTTCGGGAAAGGGATTTATTCCGGGTGTTGGACCGTTTGTAGCTTTTCATTGCCGAAGTAACAGACCACTTCAAATAAGACAAAAAGTTTTGTTGGTCTGTACCGGAAAGTTATTTTTTGTCTTCCTAGGTAAACTTTTTTTTGTTGTATTTATTGAGTCGTAGCGCGAGTAAAGGAGTGAAAGGGGAAGCAAATCAAAAAAGATTTGAGATTATTTGTCAGAATTAAATTTTGTCATATATTTGCACTCCCAATTCAAAAGGAGGGTTTGAGAAAGTGGTCGTTTAAGATTGGATTGGGACACGAAAAAGAAGTTCATTGACAGGCAGGACAAAGCATCGAGAGCTGACCCCGAGGAGGGGTTGGTTGGAGAAGCTAGGTAAGCGAAGCGTTCG
>JAYUXX010000437.1:0-3117 GCA_043752765.1 Saprospiraceae bacterium
GACAAGATCCGGTTATCCATCTCATCGAGACCAAATTCATCTACTCTGAGTGCATTCATACCGTGGATCGCTATTTCCTCATCAATCGTACCGGTACCCTTTATCTGAGCAAAGTCCCGGACACGTCTAAGCAATGCGTTGGCTATCCTTGGTGTGCCGCGGGATCTTAAAGCAATTGCGTGACGACCTTTATCAGTAATCGGTACATCCAGGATAGTTGCCGAACGGGAAATTATTTTTTCAAGGGTTGGGACGTCGTAGTAATCAAGGTGAAAATTGATACCAAAACGAGCCCTCATAGGTGCAGATATTAACCCTAACCTTGTGGTAGCTCCCACAAGCGTAAACGGTTGAAGACTGATCTGAACAGAACGAGCACTCGGACCTGAATCAATCATAATATCGATCCTGTAGTCTTCCATGGCAGAGTAGAGATATTCTTCCACCACCGTATTCAATCGATGGATCTCATCGATAAAGAGCACATCACCTTCCTGTAGATTGGTAAGAAGACCTGCCAGATCGCCTGGTTTTTCGATAACAGGGCCGGAGGTCATACGTAGGTTAGCCCCCAATTCCATGGCTATGATGTGAGACAAAGTAGTCTTTCCCAGACCCGGAGGACCGTGCAAGAGAACATGATCGAGGGCTTCTTTTCGTTGACGGGCAGCCTGTATGAAAATAAAAAGGTTGGCAACAATGTCATCCTGGCCTGAAAATTCAGTTAAAACCTTAGGACGTAAAGCTTTTTCAACCTGCTTTTCCTGGGGGTTAAGGTCATCATTACCGGAATCAATTATCGGATTACGCATGTCTGGCTAAGGTATTACAAAAATAGAGAGGTCAGCCTTACACTAGAATTTCTAATTTTGCTCCTCATCCAAAGCATCTCTCAGAAATGAATGGCAATAAAATAACAATGTCACAAGCGGGAATTTCAGTTCCTAATGATCCAATTATCCCATTTATTGAAGGCGATGGCACAGGCCCTGACATCTGGGCGTCTTCTGTACGGGTTTTTGATGCAGCCGTAAATAAGGCTTACCAGGGTCAGAAAAAAATCGTCTGGCGCGAAGTTTTAGCCGGTGAGAAAGCATTTAAGACAACAGGCGATTGGTTGCCTCAGGAAACCCTAGACGTGATCTCCAGCCATCTGGTTGCCATAAAAGGCCCGTTGACCACTCCAGTCGGAGGAGGCATACGCTCGCTTAACGTAGCTCTCCGCCAAAAACTTGATCTCTACGCTTGCCTCCGGCCAGTTCGCTGGTATACAGGAGTTCCCTCACCTGTCAAGGAGCCTCAAAAGGTTGACATGGTCATCTTCCGCGAAAACACAGAAGATATCTATGCTGGAATTGAATATCTGGCCGGGAGTCCTGAAAACGAGCGTCTCAAAAGATTTTTGATCGAAGAAATGGGAGTGAAAAATATTCGCTTTCCGGATACTTCATCTTTAGGTATCAAACCTGTATCCCTGGAAGGAACTGAACGTCTGATGCGGGCAGCTCTTGAATATGCTTTTAGAAAAGGTCGTAAAAGCGTTACGATTGTCCATAAAGGCAATATCATGAAATTCACAGAAGGGAAATTCAAAGAATGGTCCTACAACCTCGCTGAGCGGGAATATGGCAACAAAGTCTGGACATGGGCAGAATACGATCGCATCGTAGCTTCTGAAGGCCAGGAAGCCGCAGATGCAGCCCAGAAGACAGCCGTCGATGGAGGTGCTATGGTAATCAAGGATGTCATTGCTGACGCGTTTCTACAGCAAATATTGCTTCGACCATCTGACTATGATGTGATAGCTACACTTAACCTCAATGGGGACTACATTTCAGATGCCCTTGCCGCTATGGTAGGTGGTATCGGTATTGCACCCGGAGCGAACATCAATTACGTAACAGGAGCAGCTATATTTGAAGCAACCCATGGCACTGCACCAAAATATGCAGGTCTCGACAAAGTAAATCCAAGTTCAGTAATTCTCTCAGGCATTATGATGCTGGATTATCTCGGTTGGACAGAAGCAGGTGACCTGATTGAAAAAGGCCTTGAAAAATCGATCGCCAACAAGCGGGTCACTTATGATTTCCATCGGTTGATGGAAGGAGCTACGCTCTTAAAATGCTCTGAATTCGGAGATGAAATTATTGCCAACATGTAATATCATAGATAACATATGGTTTTAAAAAAGAACGGACAGGTAACAATCTGTCCGTTCTTTTTTAATCCACAACTGCCATTGTAGGCACGCCCGCTGCTGTCACCAGTCTTTCAAAAAATGTACCTTAGTAGCCATGTTAGTTGAACAACAAAATAGGATTTCACAGATGGGCTCCGCAGCACTGGGTGACCTAATCCATTACCTGTCTGCTATAAATTCAAATCTTTATCACACACCATTGGATTTATTATCCGGCTCTACGATTGGACAGCATACCCGTCATATCATAGAGTTCTATACTTGCCTGATTGATCAATATCGGGAAGGTTCAATATCAATCATCAACTACGCCGGAAGACGTCGTGACTATCTAATCGAATCACAACCCGAGTATGCACTCCAATGTGTTGAAAATATTTGCAACAGGCTGAATGATTTGGATGAATCTCACCCTTGTCTGCTTGATTGCACTGAACATGGTGAAGCCGGAATGATGGTAAACTCAACTATAGGTCGTGAACTGATCTATAATATTGAACATACCATTCATCATCTTGCCATCATTAAGATTGCATTGAAATCTGTGTTTCCTTCGATAGAGTTACCTTCCCATTTTGGAGTAGCCCCGTCAACAATTCGCCATCGTCAAGAGGCATGTGCACAGTAACCTTCATACCTGGTAAAGATTCTTTCTTCATCACTTCCAATCGCGATGAAAGTCCGGGAAGAAGTGCGAAAGGTTTAATTTCTTTTCACCCACCAGGAAAAAATACGATTCATTATCCACTTGATCAGGAATCAGGAGGAAGTTGGATTGCATTATCAGATTCAGGAAGAGTGTCTTGCTTGCTGAATGGAGCATTTGAATCTTTTACAGCAAGTCCTCTTTACCGGCTTAGTCGGGGGCAGGTTGTGATCGATTCAGTTCTGGAAGAGGATGCAACTAATTTCCT
>JAYUXX010000438.1:0-7637 GCA_043752765.1 Saprospiraceae bacterium
TTTAAATAAGCTATTGACGTGCGATTTTTTTTCTGGGAATCCAAATATTCGGAACCAATTGTGACGCAAATTAACTCTGGTGGCACGACTAGTGGTGCCCCCAATAGTGGTGCCACCACTAGTCGTGCCACGAGGTCCTAACTTCCTGATAATGAATGGCCCCAGAGGTGTTTTTAACATTTAAAGTTTGGACGTCCCAGACAATGTATCGGGATATAGTAGGTATGGCTGACGCTTAATTCTAAAAGCTTCAAGATCCTTCTTCCACGTAGCTCGGATTTGCGTCTCATTCATTCCATTTAGAATAGACTCACGGAATAAAGAAGTCCCGGCAAGTTTATCGAACCAGGATGCATTGAAAAATAAATACTTGGGTAAGTTTTGGTAAAACTTTAGCAGTGCAGTTAAATCCATCTGCCTTGTTGCAAACAAAGAATCAACTTTTGCATTTGACAAATCTACTCCATAACATAGTTTCCCCTCCTGTGGAGGATGCATAGCCCCCGGAGTTGGCTTGGGTGTAAATGAAAATGACTTATCAGAATATTCAGGATGGCCTGCCAATTGGAATGGCGTTGGTGTTCCCCTGCCTGTACTAACAGGAGTACCTTCAAAAAAACACAATCCGGGATACAGCAAAATAGATCTGAGATTAGGAAGATTGGGTGATGGTTTTACGGGAAGGTCATATGACTTCTGATGATCATAGTTTTTGCAGGGAATCACGGTCAGATCACACTTCGATCTGATCCATTTTTCACCTTTAATCATCATGCCTAACTCACCTATTGTCAAGCCATAAACAACAGGTATTGGATGCATTCCTACAAACGATCTGAAATGCAGTGTATCAAGCACCGGTCCATCTATATAATGGCCATTTGGATTCGGGCGGTCAAGGACAATTAACGGAATATTATTTTCTCCGGCTGCCTCCATAATGTAATGAAGCGTACTGATATAGGTATAAAATCGCACCCCAACATCCTGAATATCAAATATCAGGATATCTATACCTTCAAAATCTTTGGAGGATGGCTTCTTCTTCTCACCATAAAGGGAAACAATCTGGATTCCTGATTTGAAGTCAACCCCATCTTTAATATGCTCACCTGCATCTGCAATGCCACGAAGGCCATGTTCAGGAGCAAATATTCTAGTAACGTTCACTCCCCTGCTCAGAATACTATCTAAAAGGTGAGTTGAACGTATGAGGCTTGTCTGGTTTACAATGAGACCAACTTTTTTGCCTTTTAGTAAAGGCAGATAGGTCTCAGTTGCCCACGCACCGGGTAAAATAGGTTCAGGATTCTTTAACGCAGCAGGAGCTGTTTGGGCACACCCCTGACATATGATTAAAAATATAGATATTAGGAGGCTCATATACCTTATATGGTGATAGAGTAACATGATGACAGAACGTAAATACGCCATTGTTGATATTGAAACGACCGGAGGACTTGCCAGGCGCGATAAAATTACAGAAATCGCAATCGTCATTTACGATGGCCATAAAGTGATCGATACATATCAAACACTTATCAATCCTGAACGGAGCATCCCTCCCTATATTTCAGACATGACCGGAATTACGGATAAGATGGTAGCTGATGCGCCCTTATTCTGCGAAGTTGCGAAGGACATTGTTCTTAAAACAGAGGGCGCTGTGTTCGTTGCACATAATGCAAGATTCGATTATGGATTTCTACGCGAAGAATTTTCTCGCCTTGGATATTCATATACACGCAAGCAACTTTGTACGGTAAGATTGAGTAAAAAGATGCTTCCGGAGTTACGATCACATAGTTTGGATTCTCTTATCAGGCATTTCGCACTAAAGGTTGACAATCGTCATCGTGCTTTGGATGATGCGCTCGCAACAGTGGAAGTGTTCCAACGCATTACCCAGACTGGATATGCAGAATATGAGGTTTCTGATATCATCAACATGGGGATCAAAGAAGCCCGCTTGCCGAGCTCCATTACTTTAGACCATCTCCATAATCTGCCGGAAGGTGCAGGGGTTTATTATTTTCATGGAGAGGATGGACTTGTGATCTATGCAGGCAAAAGTATTCATATCAAAAAAAGGGTACTGCAACATTTCGCTGAGAATTCTGCGAAAGCCAATAAGATGCAACAGCGGGTTCATGATATTACGTACACCCTGACGGGAAGTGAATTGATAGCCTCATTACTTGAAAATGCTGAGATCAAAAGGCTTCAGCCTGATATCAACAGAGCACAGCGAAGGAAATCATTTCCTTATGCCATCTACTATTATTTTGACGAAGGTGGATATATTCAAATGAAGGTCCGGAAGAAAAACAAGATTGAATCGCAAGGCACAGCGGCCATTCTTCATGAGTTACCTGACGCCGCATCCGCAACAGGTTATCTGCGCAGTCTGACCGATAAGTTTGAATTGTGCATGAAAAAAACAGATATCGATACCGGACCGGGTTGTTGTTTTTATCATCAGGTAGGAAAATGCGCAGGAGCTTGTCTTGGGTTAGAAAATCCAGATTCGTACAATGACCGTGTGCGTCAAGCGGTGGCAGCGACACAGCGAAATATTGATGAGGACTTTGTAATCGCAGATAAGGGGAGATCACCGGGTGAGGTAAGTCTTATCTTAATTTCAAAAGGCAAAGTAATGGGCTGGGGATATGTGGATGAAGATCATTCCATATCGCGATTAAGCGATGTCATCCATCATATTGAAATCCGTCAATCGATGCCGGAAGACCGGAAGTTTGTGAGCCATTATATCCGGGAAGGGAAGTTCGAAAAGCTCCTTAAGCTTTAGGTTGCACTGACGATTTCTTTTGGCCGGATTCTAGAGATTATTGATATAACCTATTGATTATCAACTCCGGAACAGTTTTCGTAGAAATCCTAATATTCCTGCTAAAAAACTACACCAAAAAGAACACAATCTGTATATCCTATTCCCGCCATTCACTTCTATTCCGGCCCATTTACATACTGAAATAGGAAAGCAGCTAAAACCCCACCTGCAAAATTTGCAACGATAAAGATCCAGATAGACGACCATGATTCCTGACCTGCCATGGTGATACCGAGTGCAACAGCAGGATTAAATGCCCCACCTGAGATTCCTCCAAAAGCATACGTACAGGCCATAAACGTAAATCCGATGGCAAGTCCATAAAAAGAATTGCCTGAAGTCCTTGCCGAAGTTGCCACATTAAGGGTAACATAAACCAAAGCTAGTGTTCCAATCAATTCAGCGATGAGGGAGGGAACGATCTCGAGTTCCCTTGGTGAAGGTTCAGCCACATTGAGGGATTTTAATAAGTATCCGGACAACATCACAGCTAAGGTTCCTCCTATAAACTGAGCAACCATGTATGGAAGAAGATCACCTGAAGTTAGTTTGCCCCGCAGATAAACAGCGACACTCACTGCAGGGTTATAGTGTGCTCCGGAAATATGTCCACCGGCAAAAACCATTACCATCAACATTGTTCCAATGGCAATCGGTGCAAATTGACCTAACCCACCTGAAACGGCCATTGTAACTGACATTAACAGGAAAAAAGTCCCTACAAATTCAACTACATATCTTCTGATTGCACCACTATTTTCAGACTTGGTTGTCATTATTTTGGATATAAAGGGCGAAGGACTTGTGAGATGTTTGGCTGTGAAAATTAGAAAGAATTTTTAAACCCTCATCCTTCTGCTTTTACTAATCTTTGTAACGACGATGTCCTCCAATGTAAATAGCGACCATCAATGGATGAACCGATGCTTTGATCTTGCCAGGCGCGGTATAGGATATGTATCTCCAAATCCGCCAGTAGGTGCTGTGATTGTCTATGAAAATAAAATAATTGGAGAAGGCTATCATACGATGTACGGAGGAGCACATGCTGAAGTAGAGGCTTTTCAAAATGTTGCTGCGTATGATCGTCATCTAATCCCCGATTCAATTTTGTATGTTTCATTGGAACCGTGTTGCATTCATGGCAAGACGCCCCCATGTACGGTTAGGATTATTGAAGAAAGAATTAGAGATGTCCGTGTGAGCACTCTTGATCCTAACCCAAAAATGGCAGGAAAAGGAATCGATGTGCTAAAGGTTGCGGGGATCAGAGTTGTTACAGGAGTTCTGGAAGCAGAAGGGAAAGATCTTATCAAAGCTTTTAAGGTCAATATTCTCTCACGAAAACCTTATGTCATACTGAAGTGGGCTCAATCGGAGAATCTTTTTATTGGGCAAAAGAACCATCGTGTACTTATCAGTCATCCTTATACCAACACGTGGTCTCATACACTGAGGTCAACGGTTGATGCAATTTTGGTAGGTGCGCGGACTATCACAACTGATAACCCCTTTCTTACTACACGCGACGCTCCAGGAAAATCTCCTCATCGTGTATTATATGATCCGAATGGGATCCTGCATCAAAATTATCATGTATTCAACCGCGACAAATGCAAAATCTTTTATTTTTCAAAAGCAGAAAACCTTGAGATGAATAACTCCGGAGTCATTTGCATCAGACTTACAGATGAAAGCTCCCATGTTCATCAAATACTTGATTCATTATTCCCACACGGCATTGGGACACTTCTAGTAGAAGGAGGTACTCATGTTCTGAGTATGTTCATCAAAGAGAACCAGTGGAATGAAACATGGGTCATCCGTTCAATGCATCCATTGGCTTCGGGAATAAAAGCACCGATCGTTAAAGGAAGGCTTATAGACAAATTTGAATCAGCAACGGATACTGTAATCGGAATGATGAATGATCAAAAAGATTAGTTCCTTTTTTCAGGAAGCACAGGCGATGGTGGAGATTTAGGCTGAGTACACATATTCTCATACTTTTTCCAAGGCGTAGTCTTATAATAGTCCTCTGCAAAATATTTCATGATCTTATCCAAAGAACCCGGATCCTTATAACCAGGGATAGGTTGAATCACGTTGAGTTTTTCATCTAAAAAAACGATCGTAGGGTATGATAATTTACCAAAAGTAATTTCTGCAGCTAATTGATGATACCCACCCGTGCTGGTGCGTTCATACTTGAAAACTTTATTATTAAAGTTGATATCTGTTTTTGTTTCCGCATCGAATTTTACAGCGTAATAATTCTTGTTGATATATGAGGAGATATCGGCTTGCTGAAAAGTTGCCTTATCCATTTTTTTACACCATCCACACCACTGAGTGTATACATCCACTATAAATTTGCGGGGCTCTACTTGATTCTTGGCTTGAGCTTCTTCCCAGCTAAGCCAGTTAATCTGAGCATGAGCAGGAGCAGCTATGCCTAGGCATACGAACAGGATGAGAGGTGAAAAGTATCGGAATATGGACATCATTGCGATTGGTAAAGATAATGCTATAGAAACAGATCAAAGGCTACACCTATCGTGCCGAAAGTCCCATTTAAAATATATTTAACTTTTTATGTTATAATAGAACTAAAGTCCTGAAAATGGGCTTATTATAATCCAAACTAATCTTTTTACCTTCATCAAAAATAACCGGAAAACCATGGGAATATTTAGTGAGATCAAAAAACTTCTTTGGGTTAAGAAAGCTGTTGCCAAATCAGCTGCAGATAAAGTGGCTGAAAAAGGTCGAGAATTCAGTGAGGATTTTACTACGAAAGCCTCAGATGCCTGGCATCGGGGAAAAGAGGTTGCGGAGGATCTGGGTGAAAAGATTGTAAATAAAGCTAAGGAAGGTTATGAGGGGGTCAAGGATAGAACAAATGACCAATGGGATAAAAAGGATGACTGGACACAATCAGGTTCGAGCAAAGAAACAACGACAACCCCTATAAATCAGGATTCTAAAGCGCATAAAGTAGGTGAGAAGCTTGGGGATGCCGCTGAAAAAATTGGCGATGCTGCTGAAAAAACATGGGATAAAGCTAAAGAGGAAGGTAAAGAGCTCATCGAAAAAGCTGTAAAAACATCTGATAAGGTGTGGGAAAAGGCAGAGGATGTGGGTGGAGATTTATGGACAAAAGCAAAAGATGTCGCAGGCAAAGCCGGGGATAAGTTACAGGAAGGTGTAGATTCAATGCTTGAAAAAGCAAAAGACCTTGATAAAAAAATAGAGGAAGAAAAAGACAAGATCGATCCGAATCGGGATGGCTGGGCAGATAAGCCTGTCAACGAAAAACTTCGGGAACATGAATCCCTGCTGAAAGGAAAAGATGATTTTTTTGAACGGGCAGATCGATATGCAGACGGAGATTATTCTATGGGAAAACCTGTGGTCACCCGGAAAGGAAAAGATGAAGAACTTTCCGAAGATGGTCTGGTGCCCTTACCTCCCTTACCGAAAGATGATATCGTAGATGATGCTATTATCGATGAAGGGGACGAGCCAAAAGATAAAGAATAGATTAACTCTTCAATGTTTCTCTTGCATTAGACATCATAGCGCAAAAAGCTATATGTTTGCGGCTCAGAAATCATAGTTATGGAATCGCAGGTAAAGACTGAAAAAGTCGAAAATCGAAGAATGTACTGGTTGATTTTTTTAGTGTCCCTGGTGGCGTGTGTGGCACTTATCATTTTTTCTCCTGAATGGTTTTGGGTGACACTACCCTTCCTCCTTACTTTCTTTGTGAAAGCCATCGATATGATGTAAACAGGTATTGATAATTTTCAATTATTACTTCCCTGTTGCCCCCTTTTTTTGTCCAGCCACTTTTTTAAATCCGCATATGACAATGCGTTGAGACAATTTGATTTTTTAAGAGCTCCTTTCCTTGCTGATAAAACACCAAATTTAAGATAACCAACCTGTGTGCGGCTGTGTGCATCCGGATTGATTGATACCCAAACACCCTTTTCTTGGCAGTACGACAGCCATTTATAATCGATGTCCATTCGCTGAGGGTTAGCATTTAATTCCATGGCAACTCCATTGGCAGCGCACGCATCAATAACTTTGCGATAATCAATCGGATAACCGGGTCTGGCCAGTAATAGCCGGCTTGTTGGATGACCTAGAATGTGTGTGTATGGATTTTCAACCGCCCTGATCAAGCGGGAGGTTGCCTTGTCTTCATCCATCCGCAGATTACTGTGAACTGACGCCACCACTAATTCAAATCTGCTCAAGATATCCGACGTGTAATCCAGAGATCCGTCATTGAGAATATCCGACTCGATTCCTTTTATAATGACAAAAGGAGCCAGTTTTTTATTTAATTCATCGATCTCACCAAGCTGATCGATCACACGCTCGGGAGAAAGTCCATTAGCATAAAATGCACTCTGGCTGTGGTCACAAATGCCGAAATAACTTAAGCCACTATCCCTGACATGCACGGCCATCTCTTCCAGCGTATGAATACCATCTGAATATGTGCTGTGATTATGAACGATACCTTTAATGTCCTCTTGACTGATCAAATCAGACCACAAGTTGGGCGTAGCATTTTCGATGCCCTCAAAGTCCAACAACTCAAGAGGCAATCCACTAAAGCCATTACCCAGAAGCCATAACTCCATTGTATCTCCGTTCGATACATCTGGTATAGTCGGGGACAATTTATCATACAACTTAGGGCTCATCGTCAGCCTGCTCCAATCCTTGATATACTCGGATTGGGATGATGTTGTACATCTTATGGCAT
>JAYUXX010000439.1:0-7588 GCA_043752765.1 Saprospiraceae bacterium
GTTAAATTCGCCGACCTTAACACAAACAATTTTTCTTAAAACTCTGACTTCATGAAAAGAATTCTTACCCTTTTAATATTGAGCTTTTTATTCTATCAAGCACAATCTCAAATCTTATTTTCCCAGGACTTCGAATCAGGATCACTTGATCCTATGACTGCTATTGATGTCGATGGAAAAACGCTTGACTCGAACCTGCCGGGTTATTTAGGACCAACCTGGACTGTTTTTCAATCCACCGCATCAAATAAAATGATCGCCAGTACTTCATGGTTTACTCCGGTAGGCGTGGCAAATGATTGGTTAATCTCAGATTCCATTGTCGTAACGGAACCTAATACCTTCTTAATTTGGGATTCCTATACACAGGATCCTAATTTCAGGGATGGATATGAGGTAAGACTTTCAACGACAGATAAGGCTGTCGCTAGTTTTACGAATGTGCTGTTTACAATCCCTGCAGAATTGACCACGACTCAGACACGTACGGTAAAGCTCGATGCTTTCATTGGACAAACCATCTATTTTGCTTTCAGGAATAACTCCAATGACAAGTTCATTCTGTTTTTGGATAATATCCGCGTAGAGGTATTGAAAGATGTTGATGCCATTGTCAGCAAGGTAAGTTTCGAAAAATACCAACCTGTTTTTTCTGTGGTACCGATTACTGTAACAGTTGAAAATCATGGTGCACTTCCTTTAACATCACTCGTGTTTTCATATACCGATGGAATAAATACATACACAGATAGTATCGATGGCCTGAATATTGCACCATTGAAAACCGTAGAACTTACACACAATGTTAATTATGATTTGAGCGAAGTTGGCGAGTTTCAGCTAGACATTGACGTTTCAAATCCAAATGGCGTAGATGACGGTAATCCTGAAAATAACTCTCAATCTAAATTGGTCTATAGCCTTGAGGTGCAGGTCCCCAAAAAAGTAGTAGTTGAGGAAGCTACTGGAACCTGGTGTATCTGGTGTCCAAGAGGAGCCGTTTTCATGGATAGAGTTGCAGAACAATTTGCTGAAATCGCACTTCCAATAGCGGTTCACAATTTTGATCCAATGGTTGTACCTGAATATGATGGTCCATTTTCACAATCTGTAGGAGGTTATCCATCCGGGCATGTAGACCGAAAAGTCCTTGACACTGATCCACAAACGTTTCTTACAGCTATCCAATCCGTTCAGAACAGAAGAGTTCCTGTCGCGGTGGATGTTACTGCTGAGTTTGACGAGCTTACCAGGACGGTGACGATCAAAGGCATTGGACACTTAACTATTGCAACATCAGCTAATGATCTTCGGTTTGGTGCTGTCATTACAGAAGACAGTGTTACAGGCACTACAATAGATTATGCTCAGGCTAACATTTATGCTGGCGGTGCACAAGGAGTTATGGGTGGATATGAAACCCTCCCAAATCCTGTACCGGCTAACCAGATGGTTTATGATTATGTTGCCCGCGCATTGTTAGGTGGCTATTATGGCTTAGAAAACAGCATACCTAATGCAGTGGAAGCTGATGAGGAATTTGAAGTCGAATTTAGTTATGTGATTCCTGCCGGTTTCAATGAAGAAAGAATGAATGTAATTCTTTATGTGCTTGATGAAGAAACCGGTGAGATGCTTAATGGTGATATGGTAGGTGTTACTGAAGGAACTGTGTCGACTCCTCTGGTACCCCTTGGCAAATCAGCACTTTATCCAAATCCAACTTCGGATGTACTCAATCTTACTGTTGATTTCCAAACAACCAATCCGGTAAGCATGAAAATCTATGATACATATGGTCGTCTGATCACAAATCTGGGTAACCTCGATTTATCTGCCGGAAGTAGAGTTGAAAAAATTGATGTGTCAGATATGCCAACAGGAAATTATATCCTCGAGCTGAGACATAAAAATTCAGTAACAGCACTTCCTTTTACAAGGATCTGATTTTAGAAAAACGTCAGGTATATTGAATGTAAAACAAAAGCCCCGATGGTATTCCATTGGGGCTTTTGTTTTTTAAGCTTGGAAGAATAATTTGGCTTTATGTTGATTTAGGACTAGCTTCATTGACTGAATCCATTTTTCAACTTGAGTATTGTAACCACATCCCCTACCGGTCAGCAAAGAATTGTAATCATTGGGAATGGTATTGCGGGAATTACCGCTGCAAGACATATCCGGAAATTAAGCGATCATTCGATCACCGTAATTTCTTCTGAATCCAAGTATTTTTTTTCCCGTACCGCACTCATGTATGTTTATATGGGGCACATGCGGCAAAGTGATATCGAACCATACGAAAGCTGGTTCTGGAAAAAAAACAGGATTGATCTTTTGCAGGATCATGTACTTAGCATTGATTATCAGGCAAAAGAAGTAAACACTTCTTCAGGTTCCAAACTAGGATATGATAAACTAATCATTGCGTGTGGATCAGCATCTAACAAACTTGATATTCCAGGCATAGATGCAAAAGGCATTAAGGGCTTGTATTCACTTCAGGATTTAGACTATATCAATTCCATAAGCACGCCTACGTCTAAAGCAGTCATTGTGGGGGGGGGGCTCATCGGTATAGAATTGGCTGAAATGTTTCATAGCAGGAAAATTCCGGTCACATTATTAGTCCGTGAGTCAGCGTTTTGGAATATGGTTCTACCCCAACAGGAAGCTGAATTGATCAATCGTCATATTCTCCAGCATGGAATTGATTTACAATTAAACAGTGAGTTGCAGGAAATAAAAAAGAATGAAGACGGACAGGTCAATTCAGCAGTGACAAAGTCCGGAAACATAATTAATTGTGATTTTGTAGGCGTGACTGTAGGTGTGCATCCAAATATTGGCTGGCTAAAGGATGGAGATTTAGAAATTAATAAAGGAATTCTTGTTGATCACTTTCTTCGAACAAATATCCAGGATGTTTTTGCCATTGGAGATTGTGCAGAATTACGAACACCAACCAAAGGAAGAAGATCTATAGAAGCTGTTTGGTATACCGGGCGAATAATGGGTGAAACGATTGCCTACACAGTGTGTGGAACAGACACACCTTACAATCCGGGAATATGGTTCAACTCAGCAAAATTTTTTGACATTGAATACCACGTGTATGGAGACATCCGTACAACATTATCGCCCGGGTATAGAACTTTTTACTGGGAACATGCGGATGGTATGAAAAGTGTGAGAATCAATTCAGATGAAGATGATATAGTTTTAGGTTTTAATCTTTTAGGTGTAAGATTTAGACAGGAGGTTTGTGAAAAATGGATTTCAGAAAAAACTCCCATAGGAGATGTCATTGCTGATATTGATTTGGCATTTTTTGATCCCGAATTTTCAAAAGATTACAGTCATGCGCTTCGGTTGAAATTTCAGAAAGACACAGGCAAGACAATCACTAAAAAAAGCACAAAGAATTATAATCCCGTATTTCAATTTCTGACAAAGCAAAAAATGAAAGTGTTATGAATTCACCAGAACCAAACATTTCATTAACGCCTCATCATTATCCCGGATTAAACGCAGGTCAAAAAATTGCTGTTGCAATTGGATTGACTGGATTACTTATTGGAATCGTTGCGATTAGTGGCTTCTATTTCTCTTCGAAGGTTGCGGTCGTTATTTCTCTATTGTTGATGTGTGTAGGGGTTGCGTTGTATGGGCATCAGAGTTATGCCGGTCAGATACCCGGCATAAAAAATAATTTAGTTTGGTTTCGCGGTCTTACGAACCGTGGCCTTGTTTCGTGGATCATTGCATTATCGCTGACAGGTTTTTATATACTACTCTATTTCTATCCCGAAATATTAGGTTTACGAGAGACTGGAAGCACTGGCTTGATTGGATTGTTTGATCCGATCAGCATGCAAATCAATGGCGAAAATGCAAGTCAATGGTTTGTATATGGTGTTTTTTACACGCTCGCAATTCTTGTTTTCGGTATTAAATTTATTTTGAAATATAGATCTAATAAATACCAAAAGCTGCGAACGTTATCTGTAATGTTTTTCCAGTTATGCTTTGCTTTTACAATTCCTGAAATATTAAGTGGTTTGAATCAGCCTTCAATGGACCTTAAAAACATTTGGCCATTGAACTACTACTTCTTTTTTGACTGGAACCTGGATCGATTAATTAATGGAGGCACTTTAGGGATGTTTATGTTAGCATGGGGTATCCTTTCGATTGTTTTAATCACTCCTGTGCTGACCTACTTTTATGGCAAGAGATGGTATTGTAGTTGGGTATGCGGATGCGGTGGTCTCGCTGAAACTGCGGGTGATCCTTTCCGCCATCTTTCTGACAAAACACTGAAAGCATGGAAGATTGAAAGATGGTTGGTTCACAGTGTATTAGTATTCATTGTTCTTGTGACGATCCTGGTGCTCTACACCTACTTTACAGGCAATAGTCAAATTCTCTTTTTAAATAGTTATACGTTGAGAGAAGGATACGGATTTTTTATAGGAGCTATATTCAGTGGAGTGATCGGGGTTGGATTTTATCCTATCATGGGTTCGCGTGTATGGTGCAGATTCGGATGTCCGATGGCTGCCATTCTGGGGATTCAACAAAAGTTTTTCTCACGGTTTCGGATTACTACAAATGGAGGCCAATGTATATCATGCGGTAATTGTTCTACCTATTGTGAGATGGGAATTGATGTTCGCCACTATGCCCAGAGAGGCCAGAATATTGTAAGGGCTGCTTGTGTGGGTTGTGGTATTTGTGCTGCAGTGTGCCCGCGCGGTGTGCTTAAACTTGAAAACGGGAGCATGGACATCCATGAAAGAACATCCCAACTTAAAGTATTGAAAGTGGATGCAAAAGGTGTCCGATTAGAATCTTAAATTCATTCCTCATTACCCCGTCACCATTTCTAGTTTCTAGTTACTAATTCCCAGTTTCTAGTTTCTAATTTCTATCTCGCTTCATCGTCGTACGATAGATTTCCAATTTCTACTTCACAGCTTCTAGTTTCTAGTTACTAATTCCTATTTACTAGTTTCTAGTTTCTAGTTTCTATGACGTCTCATTCACTTCATGGTGGCGGGACCTTCGTCTTACGATGCATTCCCAATTACTACTTCACAGTTTTTATTACTAGTTCCTAGTTTCTAGTTTCTAGTTCTTAATTACTAGTTTCTAGTTCCTAGTTACCAGTTTCTAATTTCTATCACGTTTCATTCATTTCATGATGGCGGGACCATTGTCGTACGATGGATTTCTAATTTCTTGATCCTACCCTCTACCTTTAAACCCTTCTGCCCTTTCCGCCCTTTAAATTTCTAATTCCTAGTTTCTAGTTTCTAGTTTACAAGTCTCTTCTATTCAGCAACCAGTAGCACAACAAAATAAAAATGCCTGCCCATCCTAATGAAACGAATACATCTTCAATCAGGATTTTATCATAGACATGTGCAAGCGTATACTTTTGAAAGGGTACACGTATGATCCGATTGATGGCTTCAACAGGAAAATACCATACCGGCCATTCATACTTGAATTCCAGAATGGCAGTTAGAATGGGTTCAATGCAACCCGTATAAAGTAAAAACAGAATAATCGTAACACCACTCTTTTGCAACCAGAATGCAAAAAACATAGCCATACATAAAAACACAAACACCTCTAACCCATACCCTGCTACAAACGAAAGATTTTCAACTATGTATGAGATATCCTTCACAGGTGAATACATCAATCCTAAAAACAGACCCAACAAAAACAATAACAATGCAGAACCTAAGCTAATAATAACTACCAGCGCAAGTTTAGAGAGGAGAAATTCTTTTTTCGACAGGCCATCGATTATGTTTTGTTTGATTGTTTTTTGAGAATATTCAAGCGTCACTGAGATGATTATGACGAAAGCCGGTATCCATTTGAAAATAGTAGCTAACCATCCCAGGTTTTGCCAGATATCTACAAAATCAAAAATAGGCAATCCTGATTTTAAAAATTGTTTGATTACATCATCGTTGGCCTGCGCTTTCATGATCCAATCCAATAAACTATGAATCGAAAAACCTGCCAGTAAAAAACAGAAGACATACAATCCAAGGATGACAATAAAAGGCTTGAAATGTCTGAATTTATAATATTCGAGTTGAGCTATTTTACTGAGGTTCATCTGGCGCGTTGAGGTGTAGGAGACGGATGAATGTTTTCATTTTCTTTTAGCAACGCCAGGAATTTTTCTTCCAGGCTTGATTTCTTTTGTTGTAAATATTGAATCCCAACCCCTTTGTCAACTAAATATTTATTCAGTGAAGAAGCTGTCCATCCTTCCGCGAGATCTACTTTTACCGTATCCATTTCTCGTTCACTTGATTTGGCCCCTTCGCAACTCTGAATGACCTGCCAAAGAAAATCCGTATCGTCTGATTCAATTGCTATCGTATTTGTTTTGTATAAAGCATCCGCAACACTTCCTGAATAAATCTTTTTACCTCTTTGCAAGACAACAAAATGCGAACAAACTTTCTGCACTTCATCTAATAAATGACTTGCCAGGATAATCGTTTTATCCATGTCACGGATATCAAGAATCAACTTTCGAATTTCAACAATGCCCTGCGGATCTAAACCATTAGTAGGCTCATCAAAAATTAACACCTCAGGATCAGACAACAATGCAGAAGCTATAGCCAGCCTTTGTTTCATACCTAATGAATAGGTTTTAAAAGGATCATTGCGACGTTCAAACAGCCCCACTACTTTCAATAATTCATCTATCTGCGGGTTTTTTATATCCTTGATACGGCTATGTACTACCATATTCTGTGTGGCACTCAGAAAAGGATAAAAATTCGGTTGTTCAAGGATAGCTCCTATTTTTTTTCGTAAAGAATAATGATCCCCTTTTTCAAACCAACTGTATTCACCTTTCGTGCTGGACACAACCCCTAATAACATACCAAGAGTTGTGGTCTTGCCACTTCCATTGGGACCAAGGATACCATACACCTGACCTCTTCGCACTTCCAGGTCCAGTTCATCCACAGCCAGAATTCGTTGGGAAAATCGTTTCGTGAGTTGGTGAGTTTGCAGTATTATTTCATTCATGCAGGATCAATTTAATAACTCACGTAACTGGCTCTGGTCTGCCATACTTAAGGAAGATAAATATTCGAAGTTGAGCTGTCCATCTATTTCAAAAATATAATCATCATTCGCTGTATCCAGCAATCCCACATAATGGGGTTTGGACAATGATTCATTCACCCATAAACTGATACGTTCGCTAGAAGCAGTCCTGACATCTATAAGTTCTTCATATCCGTCCGTGCGCATACCCGTTTTCAATTCCTTGATCTGATAAATACTATCTTCTTTTGGAGGAAGATATACGGTGATTTTACTGACGTCTTTGATCAACTTATCGAAGTTGGGATCCTGCTTTATGTTGGCGAGGCGCAATACACTCTGATAGATATATTTCTTCCGGATATCAGGGTGATCTGAGAGATGTTTTGCAAAAACTTTGGATTCCTGTTCACGATTGCATCCCAATAAGCAAACCACCAGAAAGAACATCGATATCCACAAGACTGGGGCTGATATTATATTCATGTTG
>JAYUXX010000440.1:0-3092 GCA_043752765.1 Saprospiraceae bacterium
AGAATATGAATATGTTTTGCCTGGCGAAGTTTAGGCAGATAATAATCATCATTAAGTTGCTCGAGGTAATGCATCGGGCTATTAAAGTAGACATCTTCATCCCAGTATCCATCCGTATAAGAAGTCAGGTCATATACCCCACTCATCGCTATCGTACCGGCAAATAAATCCGGTCTGCGGAAGTACATATTCGCCGCATGCAATGCACCCAGTGAAGCTCCACAGGTTATGATACCTGTTTGATCGCTTGTATTGTGATTGATGTATGGCACAACTTCGCGGGCCACATATTGATTAAACTGCTGATGCCGGATGGACTTATGGCGCGGATGCATTTTACTGTTTAGCCAGCTTTCCGAATTAATGCTGTTGATCGAAAACACCTTGACCTTGCCACCGTTGATGTACGGTTCAAGTACATCGAGAAGCAGAAATCTTTCATATTCCAGGTAATCAGCGGCTGCTGTGGGGATCAATAACAATGCAAATCCATAATGCCCATAAATAGCAATTTCCATTTCCTTGTTGAGCGATGGACTAAACCATGAATCTACTTCCCGTTGCATACCGATTGTTTTGAAGTGGCTAAGATATTTATTTTCAGACATGGTATGATGAGGGGTGGCAACATCAGCCTTTAGTCGATTTATATATAAGCTAAAGGTTACTAATAATCAGTTTGTTGGAGGTCCGGCTTATATGCAGTAAACTTGCCGCATGAATTCCGGAATTAAGGTCATTTCTCCCGCCTCTGTATCAAACCTCGGTTGTGGATTTGACGTGCTGGGGATGGCCATCGAAATTCCATCGGATGAAATTGTCGGTCGCTGGTCAGAAACGCCAGGCGTTAGAATTGTTGAGATCACCGGACAGAAAAAGGGAATTCCTCTTGATGCGGATCTGAATATCGCGGGCGTAACAGCAAAAGCATTATTAAAATATTTAGGCGAAGATGGCCGTGGGCTTGAGCTTAAAATTCATAAACACATTCCCGGTGGAAGCGGGCTGGGCAGCAGTGCATCCAGTGCAACCGCTGCAGCTGTATTGGTAAACGAGTTGCTGAATAGTCCGCTGGAAAAAAAAGAGTTGATCCCTTTTGCGCTTGAAGGCGAAATGGTCGCAAGTGGTTCACGGCATGGTGACAATGTTGTGCCCTGTATGATCGGAGGTCTTATATTAATTCGGGATATAGCCTCACTTGATTACAGCCGTATCTACACGCCGAAGGGTTTATATATGGCCATCCTGTTACCCGCTATCTCTATTCCTACAAAAAGCGCAAGAGAACTTCTTCAGTCTACTGTTCCGCTGGAAAGCCTTGTCAAACAAACTGCAAACCTGGGATCTTTTGTGGTGGGAATGCATCTTGGAGATCTGGATTTGATCCGTCGCTCTATGGAAGATCACGTGATCGAATCACAACGCAAACATCTCATTCCACATTTTGATAAGGTAAAAGAAACAGCATTGAATTTGGGAGCGCTTGGCTGTAGTATCAGTGGAGCAGGACCCGCTATTTTTGCTTTATGCCAGGAAAAATTACAGGCCTCTGAAATTGCATCGGCGATGGAAAAAATATATGATGACCAAAAAATGCATTCCCGATCATTCGTTGGAGGCATTCATCATCAAGGCACTACTCCTCTCTAAAGAATATGTGACTTCTGCCATTCTGCCTTTCCGCCCTTTTTATTTTTAATATTCAGCCTTTCCGCCCTTTCAATTTTATTATTCTGCCTTTTCCGCCCTTCTGCCCTTTCTGCCCTTTTTTACCTAAAAGCTTGTATGATTATGAATAAAGAAACCAACCTCCCCGAGGTGATTTCGATTCATGTTAAGCTGGATCAGGAAATTATTATAGAGCAATACATTAAACCCTAGTCCTTCTCCAAAAAGCCAAAGATTCGCAAGTGAGTTTTTATCTCCTGTAAATGGATCATTCACTCTACCACTTTCGAGATGAAGTGATAAGTAAACCTTAAGTGACATTTGTCTGAATTGATCAACAGGTATAATTTTTCCTAACCGCAATTGTTTTTCGAGAAGCTTATACGACAATTGATATTTACCTATCAGATAGTCAAGTCCGTCAATCACATAAAGCTCATACCCGCGTACAAACTTTTGATTGTATCCAAGAGCCCTGTAATGAATGTAAGATGGTTGACTTCGGCTAAGACTGTAGTGGCCGACCCCGCTGAGGCGATGCAGCCAACGGGATCCTGATGCATGATTCCATTCCATAGAAATGGTAGAGGTCAGATTGTTCTCATCATCATTTTTCCCCCAACCTTTTTTCTCTGCTTCAAACAATGCTTTGATTCCTTTGGATGGATAGATGTGTAAATCCCTGTCATCATATTCGTAGGAATACTTAAGCGTGATTGCGGAATGCTCCGTTTCACCTTTACGGAAAAAATTGGGATTAGCATTTATTACGCCTGTATCTACTTTGAGTCGTTCATACGTCCACGCTAATTCCTGATGCAAATAAATGGTAGAGCGAAATTGTAATTTGACTTGTGCCCGCCATCGGTCCTGCAATTTTCTCTCATCTAATTTTATAAATTGTTCTGCATTGTTTCGTGACTCGAAATTAATTTCCTTGTTGATGCTGTGTAGAATTCCTGTAGTAAGGCCCAGGCTTCTTCGTTTATTAAAATACGGAAACCGGTATTCGAGTTCTTGCTTCGGTGTGTATCCGATTTGCCATTGTGCTTTGAGTTTATCATTATGACCAGTCACATTGAGAAAGTCAAGTTTGGCTCCAAGATTAAGCCGGTCAAGAGAATGATTATATGTAGACCACCATACATTGAAATTCCGATCGGCTATCTCGAGAATAGGAACTGCGTAGATATACCAGGATTCTCTGAATTCAATTACGATTTCAATTTCTTTTCGTTCTGTATCCCATTCTGAAATATTGAGTTCAACTTCATTGAACAAGCCCAGATTTAATAGATTATTGCGATTCCTTTCGATGACATCGCCGAGCTCAAACTGATTCAGCGTATCTCCCACATTGAAGGTTAGTTCTTTGAAAACCACAACTTCTTTCGTACGCTTCAAGCCATAGATATCAATCGCTT
>JAYUXX010000441.1:0-3086 GCA_043752765.1 Saprospiraceae bacterium
GTAGTAGCGCTTGCTTTATTAGCTGCTTTGTCCACTGCATTACTTGCTTTGTTTACAGTACGACTTCCTGCTCTTCCTAATTTGTCAGCGGTGCGATCAGCAGCGTTTGCTGTATCTCTTCCTGCTTTTTTAAGTGTAGTTCCTGCTTTAGAGGCAGTTTTATCTACAGCGCGTGCAGTCTTGTCTGCAGCTTTCTTTACAGTGTTACCTGCTTTTGTAGCAGTTTTATCCGTAGCTCTTGCTGTATCCTTTGCAGCTCTTTTTACAGTGTTGCCAGCTTTTGCAGCAGTTCTATCTACTGCACGTCCGGTATCCTTTGCAGCTCTTTTTACTGAATCACCTGCTTTGTCAGCGGCTCTTGCAGTATCCTTAGCAGCACCTTTCACTGCATCACCTGTTTTGTTAACCGCTTTTTTTACACCCTTAGCGGTGTCGTTTGCAGCCTTTTTTAATTGACGACCTAAATTCTTAGCCATTAGAAATTCATTTTGATTGTGAGATAATAAATGAGATTAAACAAATATATAAGATTAATCAATATGTCTTAACCACATTGAGTCAAATTGGTTCAGTAGGTTTGTGTGTGATGAAATGTGTGCATGCGAAATTTGAGGTGTCATTCAATTTGTCATTCCATTCTTCCCATCCCTATATGGGCTATTGCCTGTACATGCAAAACATTTACTTTTATCAGTCATTCCAATCCAGCTATGAATACGAATCAACTTTTTCATTCCTACCGAAACAAATCCGGATCAAAATTGATCATGAGATTTCAAGATTCTAAATAGATGATAGGGATCCTGAGAAAATACAACTGGCTGTTTCCGATCCTTATTCTTTTTTCCTTAGTGTTAGGCACGCTCGGCTTCTATCAATATTCGTTGTTACATGGTACTCCGTCTAACTGGCTTTCGAGTTTGTATCTGAATCTGCAATTATTTGTATTGAATTCAGGTGGAGTCCCTGGACCTGTACCTCTTACACTTGAAATAGCACGGTTCTTTGCTCCATCCCTTACTGCAGGTGGGATCTTCCTTGCTTTATAGGAACCTTTGAATCAAAATTTTCTCCTCTTCAAAATTCGGTTTTGGAAAAATCATGTGGTGGTATGCGGGCTTAGCAAAAAAGCGGAATTACTTATATTGGATTTCCTGGAAGACAAAAAAGACAAGTACAATGTGGTCCTGATTGAATCCAACATGGATCATAGCAGCCTAAGTTATCTGCAAAAACGAGGGGTCATTGTCTTGCAGGGGAATGCCATCGATGAAGAGAAACTGCTCAAAGCAAATGTGCTTAATGCCCAGTATCTGCTGGCACTGACGAATGATGAGAAGACTAATATCCTGATCGCTCAAAAGGCAACCTCAATATTTAATCAGTATCCGGATAAAATTTTAGCTGATTCGATCCTTCAGGTCATCATCCATATTGATGATTTCTACACCATGAAAATTTTTAAAGAGTTTCATGAAAAAGCGATTCCTGAAAATGACGCGTACAGGAAGGTGGGGAGCAAAATGGATTACCATGCCTTCTCTATCTACCAGCTTGGCGCTGTGTATATGGTGGATAATTTCAGTCCTGATAAGTATGTCAGTCTTGACAGAGAAGATGACCCGGCGGCTCACGTATTGATCCTGGGGGATAATATCGCTGCACAGTATTTGATCCTCGAGGCTGCCCAAATGTATCACTTCGCTAATCTGCAGCACACCCGCATTACGGTAATCGCAGATGAGATCGGCCAGATATCCGAGAAGATAAACTCGCTATATCCGTTCCTCAGTAAGTCGGTTGAAATTCGGTACGTGATGTCAAAAGATTTTTTCACAGATCACTGTCCGGTGGATTGTGATGAGATCTCGCTTTGTTTTGTGGCGCTTGAAGATGATGGTAAAAGCGTTTATTATTCCAGGAAGCTTCGTCAGCAATTATTTAGTCAGGGTAAAAATGCCAGGGAGCAAAGTGTTCGTTCGTTCGACGGATATGGCAATTTCAGGCAAGCGACGCCACCCATGAAAGTATTGTTACCGAGGAATACTGCTCTCGTCAACATTTTTGATGATGTCGCCATTGAGATGAAGGCACTCAATATTGAACTGCTCAACCTCGATGATGAGGTCTGTAATAAAAAGACGATTGTAGATAATCGAAAGGAGGAGGACTTTATCGCAAAGCACATTCATTATGAATGGGCAAAAAATCAAACCCTGAAGACCCGGATACCTCTCGGGACCATGCATGAGGAATGGGATAAGCTAAAGGATTCCCAAAAAGATTACAACAGGCTGCCCGCGAGACATCTGTTTACTAAGCTGAGGTTTGTGAAAGCTGACTTAACGGACCGTGACAGTGGCGAGGAATTGGATTTTGCAACATTTGATGATCACATCTGGGATAAGATCGCCCGCATGGAACATAACCGGTGGATCGCTGAAAAAAATATTGGAGGGTTTATACTTATCGAGAATGTACCTGAAAAGAAGCTTAAGACTTTTCTAAAAGAGAATCTTAAATGTCACTGGGACTTGGTACCCTTTGATGACCTGGATGCGGAGACCATGGAATATGATACGTTTACTTTCCGGATGGCGCCTGTGATTGCGCATTTGAATAAGAAGAGGATACTGAAGAGGGCGGAGAGGGAGTGAGATTCATTTGGAAGTTTCGGGAAGAACAAACGCCCTAAATTGTCCTAGTATCTGAATTTCATTGGAGATGGGTTGGAACGTGGAATGGGTTAATTAAATCGAGAGCTGAAGGATTATTATCAATAGTCTGAACGTGCGCACTTCCAAAATAAAGGTTATTATCTAGATTCTTAAAAAGGAGTCTATTCTTCCTTCACCTCTTCCAAGCACTAAAATTCCGATCCACAAATACTCAGTACCCTAGAACCTAACCAAAATTATTCCTTTCAACCACAAGCGACTTCTGCCCTGTCCGGAAGCCCCATTTCCCCCAAAGTCCTCAACCTAATTGCCTCCTATAACCGTCTAATCACTGGAAGCTACCATACACAAAGTATCCTTTGAGCAATCCTGGAGGAGTCCGGATATTTCGGTCATAATTAAAACAGG
>JAYUXX010000442.1:0-7568 GCA_043752765.1 Saprospiraceae bacterium
CCGAACGCTTCGCTTACCTAGCTTCTCCAACCAACCCCTCCTCGGGGTCAGCTCTCGATGCTTTGTCCTGCCTGTCAATGAACTTCTTTTTCGTGTCCCTTTTCATTCTTTCTCCCTGCCTAAACACCGCTTTCTGAAATGGGACGGCAAAGATATCATTCTGAGTCACGCAAGCCAAATGTTTTCATAAAAAATTCAACACCCTCAATCTCCCAAACCCACCCGCTATGACCAATCAAAAAAACAAGGCACTCAAATCGTAAAAACGGATTAAATAGTCTACGAAGACAACTTTGAATTTCGGCAGGTAGTGAGTATAACTTCCCCTACTTACAGGTCTGTGAATCCCTTGGGCGACCCACCACCAGCGAATGATTATCAGTACTTTAGCAAGCAACCGACCATACCTTAACTAAAAAAAATAGATACAGAATATTGATTATACGACGAAAACTCCTTAACATTGCCTATTCTCAAACCTAATAACTCAAAATGTATGAAAAACTTAGTGAAAATTACTTTTACATTCATTACTTTCCTGTGCCTGTCACAAGTTACTTCTGCTCAGGCTGTTAATCAGGGAGCATGGATGCTCGGCGGAACTGCAGGATTTCAAAGTGATAATCCAAAGCCAGATGATGGTGAAACCAACACCACAATTGATCTTTCACCAAATATTGGCTATTTCATCGGCGACAATCTTGGTCTTGGTGTAGCTCTAAGGTTTAGAAGTCAATCTGCCGAAGATGGCATACAGGACAACTCAACAACTGAGTTTGCAATTGGTCCTTTCATTCGTTATTATTTTGCTGATGCAATTTTTGCTCAGTTAGGTGCAAATCTTGGTCTTAGTGATGACGACAGTACAATAGAATTTGATGAAGGTTTCACTGAGCTTGAGCTCGGCGTAGGTTATTCATTTTTTGTTGATAACTCGGTTGCTATTGAACCTAAACTTTTCTACAGGATAAACAACGTTAAGGGTAGTGATTCACTTGAAGACCTTGGTGACTTTAGTACGATTGGATTGTCTATCGGCATCCAGGCGTTTGTTGACAGAGTAGGCGTAGAATAAAAATTAACTTTTCTGTTAGAAAAGGCCGCTCAGAAGAGCGGCCTTTTCTATTTTAACAGGTATTGGCACCCACTTTACACAAGGCAAAACATAATATTCCTGAGAGAATTTGGAATATTGTTTCAACCCTCAGGCATCTTAATTATATCATTTTGTATCCTTGTTTACAAGTAGTAGAATATACTGTGAGCAAGAGTGAAAGGAAGGATACATTATGGCAGGATTATCGTTTACATAATGTTGATTTCGTATATTTCACTCCGGAATATGGACAAAATCATTCCACCAGCTTTATTTTGTCTATTACTCAAAGGATTATATATTGATTTTTTAATTAACTAATTTTCTGTCTATTCAGGAATTTTTACCGACACGTGGCTATGATCAAAAGACTGGCATTTTTAACATCACTGGTTACCATTTTAACAGTAACCTCTATTTGTGGACAAGACATCCACTATTCTCAATTCTACATGTCACCTCTGACCCTTAATCCGGCTCTGACAGGAGTAATGAATTGCAATACAAGACTTGTTGGCAATTATCGTAACCAATGGGCCGGTGTCCTTGGGCGTAATGCCTATAATACATACGGAGTGTCATATGATCAAAAAATGCCGGTAGGCAGATATGATTATTTTGGCTTCGGTGGTGCATTATGGTCAGATGCTGCCGGTTCACTAGATTTTCAAACGCTTACATTGAAATTATCCGGAGCCTATAGTCGCCGTGTTGGCGGGGACCGGAAGAAGTCACATTATATTTCCGTAGGAGCAGAAGCAGGTGCATCCCAGCGAAGTCTCGATTTCACGAATGCCCAGTGGCCCTTACAACATGACGGTAATGGAGGACATAATCCGAATCTTGAATCAGGTGAAATTGATTTACCTGAAAACTTCCTATTTGGTGACTTAGGGGTCGGAGTTTTATGGTTCTCTGTCTTAAATAAAAATACGAGCTTCTATTTCGGAGGAGCCATTAATCACCTTAACCAGGCAAACTTGTCATTTTATCGCCCTGACCGGGTAGAGAAATACTACACAAAATCTGTACTTCATTTCGGAGGTGAATTCCCTCTGAACAATAGTATCTCTCTGGTTCCCGGAGCCGTTTTCTTCAAACAGGGCCCTTCCCTCGAAATCAATGCAGGTAATAGTTTCCGTTTCGACCTTGATGGTGGCGGCGCTGATCAATCCTTTCAATTTGGTGGATGGCTCAGATTGGCACGGCATTTTACTAAACCTATTCTGGTGGATGCTTTCATCCTCTCGACCCGTTTTGATTACGGTAACTGGGGTGTGGGATTCAGTTATGATGTAAACGTATCCAGTCTGGCAAACGAAAGTCGTGGCAATGGAGGATTTGAATTTTCCATGATCTACCTCGTTTGTGGACCGCAAAATCGTGGCGTCTACTGTCCTAAATTCTAATTATTTTTATATTTTAGCTTATCACTCGCTGATAAACTCCCCCCTTTGTCAGGTTATAGTCTCCATGACATGGCTATATATTTATCACGACTTAATTTAACTAAGGGATGTTTGGTAACACAAAAAATGAACTCAAAGGCAAGACAAACGGGATCACAACTTCCGCATCTTCCACTTCCAGCAACAGTCTAGTTCAAGGCACGAATATTGAAGGATCTGTCCAGGCTGATAAGGATATTCGAATCGATGGCTCATTACGAGGCACTCTCATCTGCAAGGGTAAAGTAATCATTGGCCCTACGGGTTTTATCTCCGGTGATGTTCAGTGTGAGAACGCAGTCATTGAAGGTCGATTCGAAGGCGTCTTATTAGTAACCGATATTCTTCATGTAAAAGAGACAGCCCGAATTGACGGTGATGTCACTACCCAAAAACTTGTCGTTCAACCCGGCTCCGTTTTCAATGTGAAATGCAAAATGGGCACCGGATCATCTCCTAATTCTTCACGTAAAGTAAGTCTGGATGAAGAAGAGACTGTCGAACTAGGGACACTTGGAACTTCCAAAGCAGTAATGTCTTGAACGAACAGCCTGACCAGCCTCCACGTCAGGTCAATCATTATCTTAAATACAGTGGAATGGCCATCCAGCTATTTGCACTTATAGGCATAGGTGCATGGATAGGTCAATGGCTGGATAAACGCTCCGGCACTTCTAAGCCCTATTTTACAATTATACTTATCTTGGTATTTACAGGCGCTTTTTTCTATCGCCTGGTTAAAGACTTGAACCGCAGAGATGAGCCCTAAGCATTTTTTTGCAGGTCTGGCCATCACAAGTATGGTCCAGATTAGTATTTGCCTCCTCATCACATGGTTGATGATTCCGGTCCGAGCTCATGCGGGTTTTATGGCGGCAACTATCATTGCAATGATTTTTTTTTCCATCATGTTGTATGGAGCCGCTAAAGTGTATGCCCAAAGCACTATGGTGAGCATGTATATCCAGTTAATTATGATCGCCGTTTTCCTCAAGATGCTGCTTTGCCTTGCCTTGATCATCGGATATAAAAAAGGATTTGAACCTTCAGACCATTCATTCTTCTGGCCCTTCATTGTCATCTATCTAACCTCTACGATTTATGAAGTCATCTTTATGGAGCGCGTGGGTCGCGAAAAAAACATATCGAAATCATGAGTAAACCAGCCCAACCTATTATTATTGAATTAGAAGGAATCCGTCATGAAATCTCACTGGACCAAATTGAAAATCTTGATTGTCGTCAGTTATCCGAGAATACCTTTCAACTATATGATGAACACTATCAATATCAAATCAATGTCTCTGATCTTAATCTCAATTCGGGGATGTGTACCATCATCATCGATGGACAATTTAAAGAAGTAAAAAGAATACGGGAAATCGATGTGGTCATCGAAAAAATGAACCTGAATGCCACACTTACCAAAAAACAAAGTTATCTCAATGCGCCTATGCCCGGGCTGGTCAATAACATAAAAGTAATACAAGGCCAACGCGTTGAAAAGGGGATGCCCTTAATAATCCTGGAAGCAATGAAAATGGAAAATGTAATTTCAGCACCTCATGATGCAACTATAAAAAATATTCATGTGGTGGTTGGTCAGGCAGTTGAAAAAGGATTTCCCCTGATTGAATTTTCAATTACGGAAGGTTAATAATTAGTTTCGAAAAACTCTTTATAGGAATCAAGAGTTCTCGCTTTAATGACCTCCCGATAATTTTTTTGCGTTATCGGATAGACTTCATAGTCTGCATTTGCAGGTAAAAAATCAGAGCGATTGCGTACGGCCATTTCATAATATTTCATGGCTTTTTCCTTTGTAGTAAATGATCTGATCAATACGAGCGAATGATTCTTCGAAGGATCAAAAACCAGGCTTGCCATTTTGAGATTGTCAAGCTGGAAATATTGATTGTGAAACTTTGCTAAGGCAACTTTCGTATCCTGTAAACTTACATTATCCTGATTGGTCACGTACACGATTACAAAGTGAAGTGCATTGTCTTCAAGTGTAAATTTTGCAGTATTTAATCCAGTTTCGCCATAGGATTTTGTAGGAGTTCCATCACCCAACAGCAATAACATATCTCTTGCTTTCTTTTCCTCCGGAGTATTCGGATACTTAGCAATGACACTCTGCAGCCCATCTACATATGCTTCTTTTCCGATTTTAGCACCAAGACTCATTGCTTTTAATATATCGAATTTGGCCATCAACGAATTATTGACACCAAATTTTTCATCGACATCCCTGATTCTTTCCAATACAACATCATGGTTACCTGCATCGAAAAAACCAAATGTCTCATTATAATAAAATTCCAATTGCTTCTGTTCAGATTGTTGGCTTGCGGCAAAATTAGGATCTGATAGCACTTTAGCAAACCTCGAATTTGGATATTGTGCTATGATGAGATTTTTATATTTCTCTGTGCGCACATGATCTCCGGCCGATAGAGCAGATAAGTATAGCTGATAATACGTTTCAAGTTTTTCAACTGCATCAGGATATTTCACTAATAGATCTTCTAATATTTTAATCGAACTTTCGTAGTCTTCAATTCTGTCCCGATAAAGTTGTCCAAGCAGGAGCATAGATTTGCGAATCGTGGTATTAGATAACAATCTGGCCGAATCATCTTTAGGAACATTCTGAAAAAAGTCTTCGATTTCACTTTCATAGACAGCTACCTGATCTCCACCTTCAGAAAGCGCATCATCCTCCGATGAAAACTGACTTGCCTTGGAACTCACTCTCCAGTAATCTGTAAGAGGAACATCATTCCATGTACGATCAAATTCCCTTCTTACTTTTTTTATGTTACGCTGGTCAAATGCCCAGAATGTATTTTCCACAACACTACCTGCTACTTGCCTTACTGCCGGACCGTTGTTGTCGACCGCCCCTGCAGATGGAGGAAGTGATTTCTTGTCAACGTTGGATACATATTTACTTTTCGCAGCAGCTTCTTCGTCTTCTTTTTGCTTAGCCTTTTTAAGTTGAAGTGCAATATCTTTTAACTCATCATCCGTCTTATAGGACAAAATCAAAAGGCTGTCCTGCAATTTTATGGTTTCAAGATTCACAGCGATATCTCTGAGATTGTCTCCCATCTTCTTGACATACTTATACCGTGGATCTGTTTCCTTCATGATCGACGTACCTTTCTTAAATGCATCTTCGGCTTCTACATATTGAAGCTGTTTCAAATAAAGGGTAGCTAATAAATACTGACTTTCGATTTCCTGGAATTTGTCCTGACCTACAGAGGCAACACTATTTTCAAGATGACCGATGGCCAGAGGAACATCTCCATCCTCAAGTGAAAGTGTAGCTAATACATAATAGATCCTACCCAGATATTCTTTGTTCTTGACATCCTTTAGCATTTTTTCAAGGCTTTGCTGAGCTTCAGCATTGGTCATGGTCTTATTGCGTACAGCCGACCGAATAATGCTTAGCGATGTATTAAACTCCATGTCATACTTGTTACTGAAATCAAGTGACATTTGGTAGAATTCTCCGGCTTTGGCTGCATTACCATCTTTGTCATGTAGCTGGGCGATGATATAGCTATACCTGGCCTTATCATCTTTACGCTTTGCCCGTTCAATGGCCTGTTCCAGGAATGGAATTACCTGGGGGTAATTTTCACGAGACATGTGATAATAGGCTCTGGCCACCGGAAGTTCTTCATGAACCCGCGGAGGCACTACATCATCACCTTCAAGTCTTCTGAATTGAAAATCAGCTGCTGTCCAGTTCTCTCTTTCTATATAAGATTTAGCAAGCCATAAGATAGCTTCATCATAAGCTGGCTCTTGGGTGAGGATTCCACTCTGTTCGCCATCCGCCTTAGCTTTTGCTTTTAATTCCTCAGCTGTGGGTTCGTATTTCTTGACCTCTGAGGTAGGAATTGTAGTAGTTCCATCGGGAGCTTTCGTGGTTCCGGGCCGATTCAGATCCTCAGTACTCTGCCCTTTGCTTTTCCGCCTTCGAAGCTCTTTGTTATACGCTTTACGTTCTTTTTCAGCTTTCTTCCGTGCACGTTGGAGTTCTTTCTTTCGCTTATTAGCCGCCTTTACATCGGAGGAATTTTTTCGGCCATCTTTCCCGGAAGCCTTGAGTTTTTTTGATTTTTTATTTTTTATAGTGCTTCTCTTACCATTGGGCAAGAATTCATCCATATAATATTCGAAAGCGTTCTCTGCTGCTTCGTAATCTTTCTTGAGGTAAAGGGACTTTCCAATCAGGAGGTAACTATCATCTGCCCAATCACTAAACTCATGCAGGGTGACGACTACTGAAACTTTTTTTATTGCCTCATCCAGATCCGCTTTTACAGCATCTGCATTATCGACTGCGGCGTATTCATAGATGGGCAGGATTTCATTGTAATTATCCTCATGCTGCGCTTCTAAGGTTAGAACACTGGCTTCTACAAGCTCATTGGCATTGAACCAGCCATTGTATTTGGCGGTCACATTATGATAGAATTGCCCTACTTTTGACATGTCCTGCCTGCTTTTCTGCGTGACACAAGCGCTAAGCAATCCCATTATCAAAATGATGAAAAAAGTATATTTCACGTTACTATGGTATAAGATCCTAAGTGATAAGAAGCTGAGGAGGAATTCCCCGATTCTATAAACTGATAAGGGTGCAAATTTATTTCAAAAAACCGATGTCGGCAATCCCATCATGGAGCAGCTAAAAACAAGGAAAAGGAACTGGCATACCATCTACCGGCTTGTCCTGAGAAAGGATGAAACGCTGGAAGAAATTGGTTCTTATAGGTTAACCCTGCTCAATCTTTATATCCTTCTTTCTTCTATTGTGCTGATAGCCATGGGATTAATGGCCATTGTGATCTTCTTTACGCCCCTAAAAAGGCTGGTTCCCGGTTATGCAACTCCCAGTCAGCATCCGGACTACATCAAGTTGAGTAAAAAGATAGCCGTTCTGGAGTCTGAGGTGATTGACTATAAGACTTATTACGAGCATTTCAACCGGATGATCC
>JAYUXX010000443.1:0-3077 GCA_043752765.1 Saprospiraceae bacterium
TGAACAAATAACTCAAACCCATAAGCTTCACCTTTCCCTGTACTTGTAATTTTTTCGCTTCCAATGGAACCAAAATTATTGCCCTGATTGGCTAATGAAACTCCTGTGGATGCGGATACCGGATAGTCGTTATATTGTTTATAAAAACTTTCTGCAGTTACTCTAAATGCTTCGTTTGGCAAAAATTGTGTTCCCAACACAAAATGTGTCGATTGAATATACTCCATTGATTTGTTGACCAAAACATCATTTTCATCTTTATAGCCTAGCGTGGTATAAGTCGGAATTTTATAATACGAACCTACTGAACCTGTCAGGTCAAATTTTGGACTAATATGATACGACACTGAAAAGCGAGGTGACAATGTTTTTAAAGGGTTGTTACCATCGTCCATATATGTATTCATATCAGTTCTAAAGCCCACCGAAACCAATAGTTTTTCTTTAAATATATTACTTGCCATTTGTCCAAATACCCCATACTTAAAGAAATCTATGTCACTTATAAAGTTTACAAATTGTGCCGGCATGACTTCATTGCCCAAACTGTCTGTTATACTATTTGTTACTTTACTAAATAAATCGGTATTATATTTTACATATTGGGCCATTGCCCCAAACGTTATTTTCCAACTGTTCACGTATTTATTGTAGTCGAATTTAAATTTGTTTTCAATTTCCTGTGATCTAAGTTTGAATGTTCTGTTGGATTCAATTTGATTTTCATCTTCAAATTTATCTAACCTGTTTTCATACATATTACGGCTGGCAATAAAATTCATAAACCCTTTATCAATATTCCGTTTCAGAATAAATCCTGTTGTATAGTTCCATTGATTTATATACGGCAATGAGCGAGTTATATAAATGTTTTCAGGAGTGCTGTTTTTCGTTTGTGCAAATTTAAATCGATCCAGTGCACCCAATCCGATCGCCGAAAGAGATGTCCTATCATTGAATTTATGGGTTACCTTATATTGAAAATCATAAAAATTAGGACGGATGGGTAAGTCAATAGCTTGAAAAAGTAAGTCGAGATATGATTTCCGGGTGGAGGCTAAAAATGTGGTTTGCTTGCCTATCGGACCCTCAAGCGTTGCAACAGCTTCTGTCAAACTCACACGTACATTACCGGAAACTCTTTCTCTGTTACCATCACGCTGTTTAATGACAAAGGTTGCAGCTAACGCATTATCATACCTTGCATCAAAGGCAGATGAAGACAACTTTAAATCTTCAATAAATGAAACGTTCAACATGCCTTGAGCTCCGCCCGAACTTCCTTGTGTCTGAAAATGGTTTAACACAGGAATTTCAACACCATCTAAATAATAAACATTCTCATTTGGAGCACCGCCTCTAATGATGATATCGTTTCTCCCCGGCCCCCCACTGCTGCCGCCAACTCCCGGAAGCGTTTGAATCACTCTTGAAACATCAAAGCTGCCCCCGGGATTTGCTTTGATTTCTTCTGTAGTCAGTTGCTGTACAGATAATGGCGTAATTAAATCGGTGGCTACAGCTGATTTACCCTTGTCAAAAGTTACGGTAACCTCTCCTAAAATAGTTGAACTCGGCTCAAGTTCAAAATTTACGACTTGTGCATTTCCGGTTGTAACAGCAATATTAAATTTCAGCTGAGTCTGGTAGCCCACATAGGATACTTTTAAGTTATAAGTGCCGGTAGGAACAATCAACTTATAGTTACCATCTACATCCGTTGCAGCACCATTCGTAGTATTCTCTACCAAAACGACTGCATCAATAATGGTTTCCTGGGTATTCTTGTCTTTAACGGTACCAATGACTACGCCCGTAGTTTGGGCGAAGGTGATCTGGAAACTGAACAATAAAAGAAGAGTAAGTAAAAGTGGGGTTTGCATAGATGATTTTATATTAAGATGCAAAGTTATGCCAAAGCAGTCCTTGTCTTCCCCTTCTTAATCCTTTATTAACAGCTCGACATGTTACTTTTGCTTCCAGATTACGTTTCAGAAGTATACAATATCTTGTTACTATGAAAGGATTGATTTTCAGCTGTTTACTCGTCTGCTCCCTCATCACCACAGGGTCCGCTCAGTATCTTTCTGCCAAAGATTCCGATCCGGCTGCTCTCGCCATCCTCACGAAGGCAGGCAAAATTTTCTCTTCCACCAACGCCCAGGTTAACTTCAAAATTAAAATGACCTTCCCCGGACAAGAGGTTCAAATCTCTGAAGGCATCCTTTACCAAGGAGGCACCAAATACCGCCTTGAACTTAAAGACTACAACATCCTCTCCGACGGGAGCACACGATGGGTCTACCTTAAAGGCCCCAACGAAGTCAACATTTACAATGAATCAAATGGCCAGGACTGGATCAGCCCTCAGGACTTCCTCCAACTTCACACATCAAAAGACCTTGTATTTACCCTTGCCGCCAAAAAACCAGATGGCACTTCTGTCGTCGAAGCAAAACCTCTGAAAGGAAGATTCGATGAATACTCTAAGTTTACCGTTGGCATCAAAAATGGTACACTCAGCTACATCAATGCATTATCCTCAGACGGTACCCGCCAGGAAATGTCCATCAGCTCAGTTACAAATCCTACTACCTGGGATGCAGTCAAACTTTTTACATTTCATCCTGAATTACATCCGGGTGTTTATGTAGAGGATCTTAGACTTGATTAAACTTAAAATACGTTGGGCTTACCTTTTTCTTGAATAGTAAGTATTACATTTTTTATTGAGGAAATCACTTTATCAATTCCGTTTATTACTTCTTCATTCGTAAATCGGATCACGAGCAACTCATACGATTCCAACGATTTCTGTTTGTTTTTGTCAGCCTCTTTTACAGTCTGTAGATCATGGACACTTCCATCTACTTCAATCACTAATTGAAGCTTCACACAATAAAAATCCAGCACGTAATTCAATAACGGATGTTGCCTTCTGAAATGATATCCCAGTTGGTTACTCCTGATCCGCGACCACAACAATTTTTCTGCAAACGTCATCCTATTCCTTAAGCATTTCGCATTGGAAAAAATCATTGGAGAAGCTCTGAAGTGCATAGATGTTTTCATGGTGG
>JAYUXX010000444.1:0-3074 GCA_043752765.1 Saprospiraceae bacterium
CCTGGAGTTTCGTGAGGTGAGACCTCGCCGCCTCCTCAGCATATTGTTGCATCCCGAAATCAATGGTCGTATGAATTCGTAACCCATCGGTATATAAATTGTAAGGCTCACCATTTGGTTTCTTATGTTCATTGCACCACTCTAATAAAATAGGCCTGAGCTGATTTCTGAAGTACAATGCAATTCCTTCTGAATCTGTATTTCGCTGGTAGGTTAGTTTAAGTGGTAACTGGCTTAAGGAATCAAGGGCTAAAGAATCAATCACACCATTTGCCGCCATTTGTTGCAATACTACGTTGCGACGTTTCATCGAACGTTCAGGAAAATTTTTTGGATTATAATAGCTTGTTGCTTTTAGTAGCCCTACGAGTAAAGCACTTTCCTCAATCGCGAGTTTATCCGCTGTTTTGCTAAAATATCGATCTGCAGCAGCATCCAGACCAAAGATATTTTCACCGAAGGGAACTGTATTAATGTAAAATGTGAGTAGCTCTTCTTTTGAATAAACATTTTCAAGACGGCTGGCTACAATCCATTCTTTAAATTTATTGATGAGCATACCAACAAGCCAATAGTCCTGACGCGGAAAAAGATTTTTAGCCAGTTGTTGCGATAACGTACTTCCACCTCCTGCACTTTCCTGGTTAAGTAGAATTCTTTTTACAAACACACGCCCCCAACTTCTGAAGTCAATCCCATGATGTGTCCAATACCTTGAATCCTCTGTTGCTATAAGAGAGGTCATAAACTCTGGTGGTATGTCTTCGAAAGCCAGTGTATTTCTGTTTTTCGTATAATATTTCCCCATGAGCTTTCCATCAACACTATAAATCTTTGAAGCCTCAGGTTGCCGAATGGCCTTGACAATACTTTTGCTTGGGATTTTACCGAAAGCTCCTGCCCATGTTAAAATAAAGAGGAACATAAAAAGGAAAATGATCCCTCCGACTCCTAATAAGGAAAAACGAAACCATTTCTTAATTCTCCTTCGATCAGTAACAAAAGCCTTAAACTTTTGCCAGGATGACAAAGCACCAGAAGTGTTATTTTCATTAGAAGATTCGGGGAAATTATTTCCAATCATAGTGAAGAACCAAGGGTGACCGTGAGTGTTGCCGGCTTATCATTGCGTATAACTTTCATTCTGATTTCATCACCTGGTTTATATTTTTCCAAAGTAAGTAATAAGTCATTATTTGACTTTATCAATTCACCATTTATCTCAACTATGAGATCACCAAGAGACATTTCGCCGGATGATGTGCGTGTAGTTGGTCTCACACCACTTTTTGCAGCGCCGCTTCCTGGAACAACATCCATAACCATGGCCCCTTCTACATTTAGCCTATCTATTGATTGTTGAGGGACTAATTCTACGCCCAATACTGGTCTTCTGACTTCTCCAAATTCGATGAGATCTGGAATAACCCAGCTTACTACATCTACCGGAACTGAAAACCCAATTCCTGCATAGGTCCCTGATGGGCTCACAATAGCTGTGTTTACGCCGATAAGCCTGCCCGATATATCTAGTAATGGTCCGCCAGAATTGCCGGGATTGATCGCTGCATCGGTTTGTATGACATCACGTATAGGAACCCCTCCGACGGAATTAATCTCTCTTCCTAATGCCGAGATTACTCCCGTAGTCAGCGTTTGGTCAAGTCCGAAAGGATTACCAATGGCAAATACAGACTGACCCACCCTGAGTCCGCTCGATGATGCTATTGGAAGCGGTCTTAAAGGAACATTGGCTTTTATCTTTAAAACAGCAAGATCTTTACGCGGTTCTCTGCCTACTACCTCAGCATCCCAGGCAGATCCATCAGATAACATCACTTTTGCTTTATAGGCATTTTGGATCACATGAAAATTGGTGACAATGTGACCTTTGTCGTCCCAGATGAAACCCGATCCTGTTCCAGCGGGTATCTCATATACATTTCGACTCCAATAATTCTGCTGCTGCGCAGTGGTGGTGATATAAACAACGGAAGGAGCAGAAACTTCAAACAAGTGGATGGTCGCTTCTTCGGCCGTACTTATAATGGTAACCGGATCAATAGGTCGGGTAGGGGAAACCTGACCCGTTTTATAGTTCAAATCCTTATCCGCTGAACCGGTACCGTCCCACTTGCATTGATAAAAAATAGCCATAATTAAGGCCATCAGTAAACAAATTGTACCAAATGTTGCTTTATTCATAATGAGAGCATTGATTTATTGCCTCGCACGCCTCAAAGATCGTCAATATCCGTTTACTAACGATTGAGAGGTGTAAGTCTATTGTTAGAAAAATTGAATAAGGAAATCACTGGTAACAAAATGAGATTGTATCCTTTCTTGTTCTTGGAAAAACCCAAAATCATTCTTAAAGCTTAATATAAAATACGATACTATGAATTCGAGTATATCTTCAATACGTCTCAAAGTTTTATCTCTCATCCTGGTCCTGTTTGTTGCTGCTTGCGCAGTCAATCCGGTAACAGGTAAAAAAGAGATCTCCTTAATGTCAGAAGCACAGGAAATACAACTGGGCGCCCAGTCTGATCCAGCCATCGTAGCTCAGTTTGGAGCCTATGAGAATGCGGAACTGCAAGCATTTATTAATAAGCATGGCCAGGCAATGGCAGATATTTCACATCGACCAAATCTCAAATGGACCTTTAGGATTTTGGACTCCGATGTTGTAAATGCATTTGCCGTTCCAGGAGGATACGTTTACTTCACGAGAGGCATCATGGCTCATTTCAATAATGAAGCTGAGTTTGCTGGTGTATTGGGTCATGAAATAGGACATGTTACTGCAAGGCACTCAGCTGAGCAATACACAAAATCTACCCTTGCACAGGTTCTCCTCATTGGAGGTCTTATAGTGTCAAAAGAACTTCGTGGCTTTGCTAATGAGGCACAAAGCGCTATGAGTTTGTTGTTTTTAAAATACAGCCGTGATAACGAAAGTGAGTCTGATGGCTTAGGTGCTGAGTATTCAACTAAAGTAGGGTATGACGCAAATGAAATGGCCGACTTTTTTAAAACGCTAAAAGCCCTGAGCGATGATTCAGGATCAGAAG
>JAYUXX010000445.1:0-3071 GCA_043752765.1 Saprospiraceae bacterium
TCAACAACTGCCTTTGATGTAAAATAGTTACTTCAAAAGACCATAATATGATTTCCTTAAATTCTTTTAAAGAATGTAAATCATTAAAAGGGAAGATCATCGAATGAACCTTCATCATTGTGTGAAGCCGGTGGTGCAGCTGGAAAATCTCCTGCGGGAGTCCGTGCCTTAGCATCACTTCCGGCAGACTCTACCCTCCAGGCCTGAAGGTTTGTAAAATATTTTCCTTGCCATTCTCTCCCCCTCAGATCAAAATAAACCTTTATATCATTTCCCTCTTCTACATTGTCGATGATCTCGCAGCGATCCTGCACCAGTTGAAATTTTATATACTGAGGGAATTGCCCCTGTTCAACAATTACCACAAATTCCCGGGTTTGAAAGGTTCCGGACTTCTGCTCTTTCTCAAATTTTTTATGCATTTTTCCGTCTACTTCGTATGACATGATTTTTAGTTTTTATGTGTGATTAATATGCTTTTGCAAAAAGTACTCTTCCCTTAGATTTATTTCCCGTCAAAATACAAACGCCTTCTTCTTCATTTCTTTCTAAGGGTATACAACGAATGGTGGCTTTCGTCATTTCTTTAATTTTCAATTCTGTTTCTGTTGTTCCGTCCCAATGTGCTGAAATAAATCCACCTTTCTTTTCAAGGATATCTGAAAACGTATGAAAGTCATTTGCCTCTATTGTATTTTCTTGTCTGAAACGCAACGAGCGTAGAAGGAGATTTTGTTGGATATCATGCATGAGTGTCTCCACATGGCTCACAAGTCCATCCAGAGGGATAAATTCTTTTTCTCTTGTATCCCTCCTTGCAACTTCTGCATGGCCTTTTTCCAAATCTCGTTGACCAATGGCAATGCGCACAGGAATTCCTTTCATTTCGTATTCAGCATATTTAAAACCTGGTCTGGATTTTTCATCTATGTCGTATTTGACAGAAATTCCTTTTGCTTTTAATTCCCGCATCACTTTTTCAGCTACTTCATTGATGGCTGCATCCGGTTTTGGAACAGGAATAATTACAACCTGGAGCGGGGCAAGTCTTGGTGGCAATACTAATCCTTCATCATCACTATGTGTCATAATTAATGCACCCACTAACCTTGTAGATACACCCCATGAAGAAGCCCAGACAAATTCTTTTTGATTGTTATCATTAAGGAATGTGACATCAAATGCTTTTGCAAAATTCTGACCCAGAAAATGAGATGTACCGGCCTGTAATGATTTACCATCCTGCATGAGTGCTTCGATGGTGTATGTATCTTCTGCTCCTGCAAATCTCTCATTAATCGTTTTAACCCCTTTTACAACAGGCATTGCCATATAGGATTCGGCGAAATCAGCATAGATGTCGTGGATCAAAAGAGCTTCTGCAACTGCTTCTTCTTTTGATGCATGTGCTGTGTGTCCTTCCTGCCATAGAAATTCTGTGGTGCGAAGAAAAGGACGTGTTCGCATCTCCCATCGCACGACGTTGGCCCATTGATTGATCAATAAGGGCAAATCCCGATAAGACTGAATCCAGTCTTTGTATGTACTCCAAATAATGGTCTCTGAGGTGGGGCGAACAATCAGTTCTTCTTCGAGTTTTGCATCAGGGTCTACAATAAGGCCCGTTCCTGAAGGATCTGCTTTTAGTCTATGGTGAGTGACAACAGCACATTCTTTTGCAAATCCATCTACGTGTTCGGCTTCGCGGCTTAGAAAACTTTTAGGAATAAAAAGCGGAAAATAAGCATTGACATGTCCCGTATCTTTGAATTTTTGATCAAGGATATCTCTCATTTTTTCCCAGATCGCATAGCCATGCGGCTTGATCACCATACAACCACGTACGGCAGAACTGTCAGCAAGTCCAGCTTTCTTTACTATATCGAGATACCACTGTGAGTAATCCTGAGCCCGTGTCGTAATTTCTTTTGCCATAATTCAATTCCAAAATCCGGTGAAGGACAGTATTTCGTTAAAATCTATTTAATGTGTTTTGATTATGAAACTTATAATCTTCGCCTGGCGTCATAGGTTTAGAATCGTCTCTTAAAGTTGGGGCGAGTTGATCAGAACAATTTAACAACGCGGTGACATGAATTTAAGCTCTTGTTAACTACACCCAAGGTGCAAAAGTAATACTTTAGCAGTGGATGTTGAGAGTTTCCTGCCACCAGGCTTCAATCAAACGCAAATCATGAAAATGTACACCCTTATTAAAACCTGCCTTACCCTTATTGTGCTTTCATGTCTGGTTCCGACCCTGAATGCGCAATTTGATGATGTTTATTACGATCCGGATAATATTGACTTGGGGACTTCGCAAAATGACAATTCAACTTCATCAAATTATGCCGGCGAAGAAGATGTCACCTACTATGACGATGATGAGTATGAATATTATGATGATTACGACTATTACTATTCATCCCGGATACGAAGATTCCATAATTCTTACTCGGGGTTTGATTTCTACGATCCTTACTATGTAAGCTACAATCATTACGATCCATTTTATGTTGATTCATATTATTATCCCGGTTCCAGTATTTATGTCAGTTTTGGAAATTCCGACTACTGGAGTTATCGCAACTGGAGAAGATACAACCGATGGAATCGCTGGAACAATTACAACCAGTTGAATAACTGGTGTCTTACTCCTACTTCTTCTTACTATTCTTACAATAATAACTGGTACTCCCCAAGTTCCAATTACTGGGGCGGATATCATGGATATCACACTTATTCTAATTACTATAACAACTATTATAATTCCTGCCCATCTCCAGTTAGTAACTATTATGGTATTACAAATACCACTGTAACTACAATCAACAATGGGGGAACACGCGGAAGCTATTATGGCCCAAGAATAACGGGTAACACTGGATCGTCTCCTCGTGGACCTGTGGTGATGCCTGAGAATGTCCAGCCTGTTTTCAAAGGAACTGACAATGGATTGACGCAGTCTAATGACAAACCGAAGGAAAGTGGTAATGGCATTCGTCCAGGTAGTGTAAATCCAACAACTCCTGTAGAAACTCAGCCTGGAACTGTAAAAAGTCCGGTCAGTG
>JAYUXX010000446.1:0-3068 GCA_043752765.1 Saprospiraceae bacterium
GATCAGTTGGTTATTAGAGGTGCCCATAATTGTTGGTGTTAAATCGGATTCTGTTCACTAGGGGCAAATATTGAATGAAGTGTTGCGGTCCATCACTTGGTTAAAAATGGATTCATTTCAATTTGGAACTATCAACTAATACCTGTACAAAACGTGAAGCTGCACATTAAATACATGATTTAGACGCGTTGCAAGACAATCGTCATAGAAGAACTGGAAACACTGGATGTCACCATTCAGGAAATAGATCTGGGAGTGATAACTATTAAAGAGAATTTATCTGCCGACCAAATTAGTATCCTGAAAGAAACTCTCATGAATTGCGGTCTTGACCTGATGGACGATAAAAAAGCAGTCTTGATTGAAAAGATCAAACAGATTATTATTGACACTATCCGTTCTCCGAAAGAAATGGGTAATGCAAAATTAGCTGACTTTTTAAGCCAGAAACTTCAATATGATTACACTTATTTGGCGAATATGTTTTCCCAGCGTGAAGCCATGACCATTGAATGCTACATTATCGCACAACGCATAGAGCAGGTCAAGGAACTCCTTGATTATGACGAATACACATTGACCGAGATTGCTGACAAACTGCACTACAGCAGCGTTTCTCACCTTTCCACGCAGTTTAAAAAAATCACAGGTTTGACACCTACTTCGTATAAAAGGCTTAAACTGAAACAAAGAGTAAGCCTCGGCAGCGTTTAGGAAGATTGTGATTTGGTGATCGGGTGATTTAGTGATCGAGTGATTTAGTGATCAGGTAAAATCCAATCCTCGTTGCATCCCCATAATTTTTATTCTGCTAACTCATTTTGGTTTATGACTTACAGTTATCCGTTGGATGTATTACGGCATTGTAGCCTTTCACAGCTTGTCCTGGAATTGTTAAAATACTGTCAGACTAAATAACCGCTATTGCACAAAAATCACTATAAAAATTACATAAGAAGAGGTTCTGACAGAACAACTTTATTTTTAAATTGGAGAAAGAGGCGAATTGTTGGAAAAATATTGAAATTATGCTATCAAATGATATATTACTATATGTGTACCAAAATGATATTTAAGTTTTATCATTATCAGTTACACTTTCACACTTGAAGTATGCATCAATATGCAAATGACTTTACGCGCACGATTAGTTGGCTAATAGATACTTAGGTCATTATAAAAGATTGAATTTAAGCACAGTGTGAATAGCAATCAATGAAATGTGTAATTCAATTCTACAAGAATGCAACGCATGTTAACATAAATGTCCACATCTTTACCGAACGATATGACAAATACAAACTCTTAACAATCTTGACACCAGAATTAGCAAAATCCATTTCTCACATTATTGTGGCCATCATCGAGTATGTCCCAAATGCTGTTGTGAGCAAAACCATTATTAAGAAGTCTACCGGGAATATTACCGTTTCGTCTTTTGATGCCGGTGAAAAGTTAGCACAAAAGACCTCACCTTTTGATAACTATATACAGATTATAGATGGAGCTGCTGATCTTGTTATCAAAGGAAAACAATACAACTTGAAGCTGGGTGAAGGCATTTTAATTCCTGCACACGCGACGCATAACTTCAACGCAACGGAACAATTTAAAATGATTTCAACTACTATAAAAAGCGGATACGAAGACTAGAACACTTCATGTACCCAACAAGGTATATATTCATTTTTTGATTTTTTTGCGAACCACCCTTGTTCGCTAACACGCAATCCCGGAGAATACCACTCCCATATTACCTATTGCGAATGACCCTTTAAACAAAAAAGATTTAACCCTTTAAAACTCAATTAGTACCCATAGAACTAACCCCTCAAAGTTTTTAAAAGCGTTGTGAAGAACTAATGAAAACTTCAGCACGTTAATCCCATGACGAGTTACAAGTAATTATTCACGATTGTAAATAAATTCAAATGAGTAAATTATTATGCAGTGTAGGCATAACAGTTTTTCTGTTATGGATCCCCACTATGACATTTAGCCAGGCTCCTGACCTTGGAGCCGCATCAAGTTTTGCCTTATTTACCGCCGCAGGAGCATTTGCGAATAATGGAACCACCTTCGTAAGTGGCGATATCGGTACCAACGTAGGTGCGTTTACAGGATTTCCACCCGGCATTGTGACCGGCAATATTCACGTAGCAGATGGTGTTTCCGCGCAGGCGGCGGCAGATGTAGATGCTGCTTACATGTACTTGAATGGCATTACCTGTGGTAGTGTTATCGGTACAACCTTAGGAAATGGTCAAATATTAACTCCGGATGTTTATTGTCTTGGAGCTGCTTCTGTTTTAAACGGAACATTAACCTTAGATGGCGAAGGTGACCCCAACGCTTTTTTTCTTTTCCAGATTGATGGTGCATTATCCACAAGTACATTTGCAAATATTGAACTGATCAATGGAGCAAATTTATGCAATGTGTATTTTCAAGTTAATGGCCAATTTACGCTGGGTGATTCCTCCATTTTTCAGGGTACTCTCGTGGTAAACGGAGCTATTACACTGCTTGAGGCATCAACACTTTTGGGTCGCGCGCTTTCGAGAGCAGGAGCCATTAGTTTAAATAATAATGATGTTACGATTGGAGCTGCTCCGGTAGCCTCCATAATAACAGCAGACGGTCCTACCACATTTTGTGAGGGAGATGGTGTCACGATTTCTGGTAATGTTGGCGGTGTATTCAATACCGGCGACTCGACAGCCTCGATAACTGTCTTTGCGGCTGGTGACTATTTTGTAATCAATTCAAACGGTTGTGGAAGTGATACTTCAAATGTGATTACGATTTCCCTTAGTCCGAATTTGCCACCTTCTATTACTTGTCCTCCGAACATAACCATCGAATGTGACGAAAGTACTCTGGTAGCTAATACAGGAATGGCAACTGCTACAGACGATTGTAATGGCTCAGCGATTGTAACCTCAACTGATTTAACGATTGCTTCCACCCAATGTCCGCAGGAATATACTATTGTACGAACATTTATAGCTACAGATAGTGATGGCAATACAAGCAGTTGCAATCAAACGATCACTATTGAAGATTCA
>JAYUXX010000447.1:0-7483 GCA_043752765.1 Saprospiraceae bacterium
ACAAGATTTAATCACCACTTTCCTGAACGTGCCTATATCCTGTTACATATTGAAGGATAAGTTCAGCTTGTCTGTCATTGATTTTCGCTTCTACTTTCATTACTCCCATTTCGGCAGTCCACTTCTCTTTGGTGAATTCCTCCGGCCTATACAAATTGTGGCAGGAACCGCAATGCTGGATGTACAATTTTCTGCCTGCTGTCAGATCATCTACCAAAAGAGGATTCGCAACAGTGTCCGTCGTGGGGATGTATAAACTTTGACTACAGGCTATGATTAGACCTGTAAAAATCAAAACGATGATATACTTAAAGGATGAATGAAAAGATAACACGTGCTTCCAGTTTAGTGTGATGGATAAGATCTAATCCATTCGATGTTTGATCCACTGAATAGAGCGAGGTTATTTGAGGTAAAAAGGTGCCATTGATCCAAAAATTTTCAGTGGCATACGAGAAGCAAGGTCCTGCAAAAAGATTCGTGTATTCTCTTTCAGGAGCCCATTCGTTTCGTAGTAAGGATTCAAATCCCACGTGCAAACCTGGTTTAACTCGATAAGCAAGTGCATAGATAAGATCAGCCTCCGTGAAGGGTTTAGTTTCAATTTCATTTTGACCGCTTTCCTTTTCCCAACCCCTTTCTATCACAAGGTTAAGAGCATGCAAGAATGGCCCCGTCTGTTTGTCAAGCAGCAACTTGCCTTCTATCTCAGTTTCATGCGGTTTTAATGTAAATTCTCCATAAAGCCCCAAGCCTACAACATGAGCTACGGGGTCCAGGAGCTTCCATTTCCATTCATTAGAGAATCCCAGCGAAACAGGTGATCCATAGCGCTGATCCAGATTGAGATAGAATGCAGTTTGAACATTCCCCCCCAATCCAATTTCATATTCGATACGATGCCTGAGTCTTCGATAATAATCATCTCTTCCCGACTCAATCGTATTCCAAATCTCTATTTCTCTTTGACCTTTATTGAGGACATTGGACTGATATGTGTAGGTGAATAATCTGTCTTGTGCATCTGCAAAATATAAAACACTGAAAAACAGGCAGGTAAGGATGATTTTCACGCTATTCTTGTTTAGACTAATTAAAAATAAGGCCCAAAAATAGCAGCAAATTCCAAAACAGCAAACACTTGTGGAAAAATTTAGATTAAAGTTGAGCTGTCAGCACTAATGGCTCAGCACTATCCATCTTCCTGGGGGAAAGGATTATTATTTGTCTCGATGGATGAATTGTAATGTTGAATTGACTTAAAAAGGACTGTCCAAGCAACCCATCGAAAGATTCAGGTTGAAATGATCCTTTGTCCAAAAGATCAACGATGAATTCCGATTGATATACCTGATTATCATTTAGATCCAAACCCATATAAAGTCGGTGTTTAATATCTTCTCTATTGTCAGTACCGATCACAACTACGGGTAAGGCTTTTGCAACAAGGTTTTTGTCTAAAGAATAATCATCGCAAAATAGGTAATTGACTTCTGAACCTGTATCTATACCCAGGATCTTTTTTTCACCATTGACTTTACAGGCAATGACGGGTAAGTGTTCAACATATTGAAATCTAATAATTGCTTTTTTATCCTGCTTCATCTTTTCAGACAGGGATACGGACATCTGATCAAAATCAATACTTACATAATAGTCTTCCAAAACAGAAAGTCCAATAAGTGCATGGACCTTCTTGTGAAGAGCTTTTTCAATAAATGATAGATCAGATAAAATGGCATCTGTTTTCTGATGATCAGTACCTAGCCAAGACCAATTTTTAACTTTATGAATACTGCAATCAAAAGTTCCATTTATTCCTTGGCAAGTGATCAACTGTTTTTGATCTGCAGAAAAATAACGGCTATTTAAAACGAGACCTGGTGCACCTGTATCAAAAATGACTAGGACTTTTTCACCTTCAATTACGGCTTCCGAAACCAGTAGACCTTTAATGACACTGATCGGATAAGGATTAGCCCTGACACCGGAAGTCAGGAAAATTAGGAATATGATAATGTATTTGATCAATATTACTTCTAAACGTTAAATTTGATTACATAAAAATATGGTTCTAAATATGTAACTCTCTGAATTTCAATGATGTTTTTTTAGATCACACATTCTATGTAAATGTAATGTAAATTTGGCGTTAATGCAAGTTTAATTATGTCCAGCATGCAATTCTTGAAATGAAATATCTCTCAAAGACCACAAACTGGTTCATTTATAAGACTTTATCTTCCACAAGAAGAATGTATCTTATGTGTAGATGAGTTCATTACCCCACCTCCGAACAAAGTTGTTAAAGGAAGCAGCCATTCGGCATGGCTTTATGGGTGTTGGCATATCTAAAGCAGAGATGATGGAAGAGGAAGCCAGACATTTGGATCAATGGCTGTCAAAAGGTTACCACGGTGAGATGTCTTATATGGGGAATCACTTTGAAAAGAGAGTAGATCCTACAAAACTTGTTCCGGGAGCGAAATCCGTAGTGAGCCTGATATATAATTATTTTCCCGGAGAGGGAGAGGTAGAAGCAGAGGCTCAAATTTCCGGATTGGAAGCACCCGAAACATATCCTGGAGATTCATTCAAGATCAGTCGGTATGCCTCCGGGGAAGACTATCATAAAGTGATTCGTAAAAAATTGAAAGCCCTAGTGGCAGACTTAAAAGTTGAAATCGGGGATATTCAGGGAAGAGTATTTGTTGACTCAGCACCTGTGTTAGAAAGAGATTGGGCGAAGCGAAGTGGGCAAGGTTGGATTGGAAAAAATACTTTACTCCTGCATCCGAAGAAAGGCAGTTATTTTTTTCTGGCTGAAATCATACTGGATATCGAATTTGAATATGATCATCCGATCCGTGATCATTGCGGGACATGTACACGATGTATTGATGCTTGTCCTACCAATGCTATTTCACCTGAGGGGTATGTATTGGATGGATCTAAATGTATTTCATATCTGACAATAGAATTGAAATCCAATATTCCGGATTCATTTAAAGGGCAAATGCAAGATTGGATTTTCGGATGCGATATCTGCCAGGAGGTATGTCCCTGGAATCGGTTTGCAACTCCACACCAGGAAGGTGCATTTGAAATAAATAATGAAGTACAACAAATGAGAAAAGAAGACTGGGTAGAAATGACAGAGGAAATATTTGATCAACTCTTTAAAAATACTCCATTGAAAAGAACCGGTTATGAGGGTATGATTCGAAATATTCTTTTTGCTTCTGAAAAAAAATCAACTTTTACTGACTGAGTCTCCATTAAGGCTTAATTCTTCATAGAGAGCGAGGAACACGCCATTTGTCCAACCAAATCCATCCTGAACCGGATACTCTCCTCCTCCGGCTTCAAGACTCAGATCTTCCACATTGTATTTTTCCATCATACGCCCTGTGCGGTTAAATACATTTTCATTGAGGGTAAGCCAACGTGTGGCACCTTCACGAGCAATATCCGTTGCGTCATAATTCTTTAGGGCGATGTAAGCGATCCATTGAAGAGGTGCCCATCCATTAGGCGCATCCCATTGTTGACCTGTGGTTTCCTCAGAAGTCACCCATCCGCCCGGCCGGAGAAAATGGTCAGAAAGAAAACGAATACATCGTGTTGCTTGTACTTTTGTAGCTATGCCTGCAAACAATGGATAGATCAATGCGAGTGATGGGAGACCCCATTTTTTATCACCGAAAACCAAGTCAGTAAAAATACCACGTTGATCATCCCATAATATTTCGTTGATCAATCGGGCACGCTTTTCGGCCCGGTGTTGAAATTCTTCTGCTGTTATAACATCTCCTTTATATGATAATGACTTTGCAATCGTACACTCTAATAAATAAAGAAGGGAATTCAGATCGATAGGGATTATTCCCGTAGTTTGAATGCTACCTAGATCCTCTTCTTTTGTCAGCCATCGGCTACTAAAATCCCAGCCTGATTCACACGCAGCTCTCAGGTGTTGATATAATTCTTTTTTCTCACCAGCATTCTCTTCATAAAGTGTGGAGTCTTCGGCATAAGATTCTGCCCGAGGAAGATTACTATCATCAAAGTAACGATTGAGATATTGATGATCGCCAACTTTCACAATTCTCCTGTATTCATTTTCTTTTTTATCGGTTCCATCCATCCAAAAAGAATATTCTCGTAATAACTGAGGTATGTATTCAATATATACTTCAGGGCCTGTTATATCAGCCAATAATTCTACCATTAAAGAGAAAAATGGAGGCTGCGATCGGGAAAGAAAATAGCTCCTGTTGCCATTGGGGATATGACCGAAATGATCAATCTGCCACGCAAAATTTCTAATCATATCCCGGATGATGTCAATCCTGCCGCTACTTCGTAAACCCAGCATGGTAAAATAACTGTCCCAATAATAAATCTCTCTGAAACGACCACCCGGTACAACATATGAATAGGGTAAAGGGATAAGAGAAGAAATGGAATTTGTAGTATCAGGCTTTCTCAACAGATTTTCCCACAGAGATGTAATATGTTGTCTTATCGGTTGTGTTTCTATCCTTTGGGGGATAGTATCAACAGGTACCTGAAACCATTTATGGACGAATTCATTGACTTGGTGGCGATCCGATCGGTTGATCTCTTGGTACAATGAATTGATCTTCTGAGGAGAAATTATGGGGGCAGCATCAGCAAATGTTTTACTGTCCGTAAAAATATGCAGTCGCATTACATCTTCATATAGCTCTGGATATGCTCGATCGGGATAGAATACCTGAGTGCCTATCATGTCCAAAACTAATTAATTCATTTTGTCTGGGGTCTTCTTGAATGCAGAATATGGAACAAAACTTTCAGTCACAGTTTAGTTTACTTTTTACCACATCCATGTCACAAACATGTAGCAAACTTTGGATACTGGTAATCTATATTTTGTGAGTGGAGGGAAGATGGCTAACTTACCTGACTCAACTCATTATCTATGAAATATTGGCGTTTGAAGCTTTCCCTGGTCCTGAATTACATAGTATTTGCTATGTTACTTAACAGCGTTGGAACAGTGATTCTGCAGGTGCAAAATAATTTTGGAGTTTCTAAAAGTGCTGCCAGTGTTTTGGAAGCCTTTAAAGATCTGCCAATTGCAATCACCAGTTTTTTGATTGCTTCTTTTGTAGTCCGCCTAGGATACAAACGCACGATGTTAATGGGATTGGCACTCGTGGCAGTAACATGTATGATCATGCCAAATATCCCCCAATATTGGATGACAAAACTTTTATTCCTGAGTATAGGTGTTGGCTTCGCATTTATTAAGGTTTCTGTATTTGCTACGATTGGGCTCGTTTCCGATAATGAGAAAGAACATGTCAGCTTTATGAGTTTTCTCGAATCATTCTTTATGATAGGTGTTTTGAGTGGTTATTTTTTATTTAGTGCATTTATAAATCAGGATGATCCAACGTCTACATCCTGGATGGATGTCTATTATCTGCTTGGAGCCTGTGCCATTTTGGCTTTTATACTATTGTTGACTACAAAACTTGATGAATCCGCTATTCACAAAAGCCAGTCTTCGGGACTAATGAATGATTTCCGAAAGATGCTTGAGCTCATTATTTTGCCATTAGTGATCGTATTTATCATCTCAATCTTTTTTTATGTATTAGTGGAACAAAGTATTATGAGTTGGTTGCCCACATTTAACAACCAGATCCTACATCTTCCACCAAAACTCAGTATTGAAATGGCAAGCATACTTGCAGGATCTACTGCAGTGGGGAGATTATTATCAGGCTTTATTCTGAAAAAAGTAAAATGGTATTGGGTCCTTGGAGTGAGTTTGCTTGCAGCAGCGGCGATGGTGTTGATTGGATTGCCTATTGCATTAAAAACTGATGCTTCGAATGTGACCGGATGGTTTAATGCGCCAGTAGCGGTATATATTTTCCCTTTGATTGGATTGTTTTTAGCTCCTATCTATCCGACTATAAATTCTGTAATGTTGAGCAGATTGCCGGTTGAAAAACATGCACCCATGTCGGGATTAATAGTTGTGTTCTCAGCGTTGGGGGGTACTACGGGATCAATCATCACCGGAAATGTATTTGAGCATTTTGGCGGACACAATGCATTCTATCTTTCGCTGATTCCGATCACACTGATCATGATCGCGCTTTTATTCTTTAAGCGAATGACAGCGAAGGAGCCTGTTTTTCCTGATTCTGAATTGTCATAGAACCCCTTTGTTGCAAATTGATTAAACCAATCGATCTCCCATGAGATATACATCATTCTTTGACTGAAAATTCCTCATCACGATTCCCAACACCTACTATTCGTAATGTCTTCCAACCCTTTGGGATGGTGGATTTAATTTGAACAATCCCATTATCTGTAATTGTCAAACCGCCGAATCCTGCTAGAACAGCTTGAAGCATTCCTCCTGCCCCTGTTGCGAAGTATGGATTCGTGCCGCCCGCCGTTTCAGATATAACTCCAAAAGGCGGAACTTCATTGAGTTTATAACTTTTGGAAAATATTTCTGAAGCTTCATTTACGTTTCCCAATCGATTATATAAAATAGAAAGGATAGCAGATCCCATAGCAGGACCTTCAGGTGAAGATCGTGGACCATAATAATCAAGGTCTTTTTTTATGTCAACTGGATCAGTTACAATGTCGAGCGGATAGGATAATAAAACTACGTCTGCTTGTTTGATCACAACTCCATCATAGGTTGCATTTTCTCTGGTTGTACCATCCGGAAATTTAAGAATAGGAATGTTATCGGCTACTTTTACCCAGTCAGGATCCGGAGTCAAACCAAGTTTTACGGCAGCCTGCGTTGCATATCGGAGAGCGGTGATCGCCATTCCATTGGTGAATGCATTATTATCGATATTTTCCAACCATTCATTCGCTCCGATTACATTGTTAATATCGTATTTCCCTGGCCCATTACGTTCAACACGTGAAGCCCAGAAATCAGCCGCTTCTTTCAATACAGGCCACCCTTTATAGCGCAGCCAGGTATCATCACCGGTCACCTGATAATATTTCCAATGTGCCCATGCGATACAACCTGTTATATGATGTTGAAATGGGCCTGTTAGTGCCCACACAGGTGTATCCTCCGTACCATCTGCCGAAGATTCCCAGGGGAACATCGCACCTTTGTAGCCGTGAGCAAATGCGTTCGCCTTAGCTGCTCCTAATCGCTCAAATCTGTATTCTAATAATGACTGAGCTATTTCCGGTTGAAGCATTAAAAGAGGAGGATACATCCACAATTCAGTATCCCAGAAAACATGTCCATTGTAACCTAGTCCGGACAAGCCCATAGGAGAGAGGCTGTATGCAGTTCCTTCACGAGCAAACGAATAAAGATGATAGAGAGCAAAACGGATATCACGTTCAGTGGATGGATCACCTTCTACAAAAACGTTACCCGTGTCCCACAATTTCTTCCATGCAGTCTGATGAAATTTTAAAAGCCTGT
>JAYUXX010000448.1:0-3041 GCA_043752765.1 Saprospiraceae bacterium
GGATCGAGATATTATAAATTTAGATTTCCTGCCAACCCAGAAGCTCAGATAGCCGTTGGGCTGCCATTCTAAGTTAATCCTCCACTCCATATTTACTACAAACAGGACACTCTTCTTTTTTGTGCCCACGTGCCGGACAATATTCTCTTCCAAAGAATATAATCTGCAAATGCACTTTATTCCATTGGCTTTCTGGAAATAACTCTTTCAGATCTTTTTCAGTTTGCACCACATTCTTACCACTACTCAGTCCCCATCTCCTGGCCAGTCTGTGAATATGGGTATCAACAGGAAATGCAGGAACATCAAATGCTTGCGCCATGACTACGGAAGCTGTTTTGTGCCCTACCCCTGGCAACAACTCTAATTCCTCAAATGTCGATGGTACTTTTCCATTGTGTTCTTCAAGTAGAATTTCAGAGGTGCGGTGAATATTCTTTGCCTTCTGGGGTGATAATCCACATGGCTTGATAATTTTTTGGATTTCATCAATTTTCAACTTCACCATTTTCTTTGGCGTATTTGCCTTTGCAAATAAAAGTGGTGTGATCTGATTGACGCGAAGGTCTGTACATCGTGCAGATAAAATTACTGCAACTAATAGTGTATAGGGATCTTCATTGTCCAGAGGAATTGGTGTTTCCAGATAGCATTTATCCAGGATCTTACCGATTGCTTTTGCTTTGACCTGTTTACTAATTTTCATTTGTTGACGGAGTCAGCGAAGTTAAAAATTGCATTGTATCAACTCCATCTGCATAGTGGTAAAGCGATGGATATTGAGTTTGTCCCGGAAGAACATGATCCCACGTGTGAACTGGATTTACGCTTACAAGGCACTGAATTTCATTTCGTCTGGCTGAAAGCTCTTCAGCTAATGTGTCATCGTTATCATAATAGGAATAATGAACACACCCGATTCGGGACGCGATGGCCTCATCTTCTTTGAGTATCAAATGACCGACTTGAATATGCGGCACCTGATTGATGATATAGATGGCGTAATTATAATCCAGGTTGTTTCTGTATTTATTATGATCGCTGAGTTCTTTCCAATCTTCGAATTGATCTTGCAAATTTTTAAAATCATATCCCCGGTGGACATAAAGTTTCGAAACATTACGACATCCTAATCCATAATACAGAAAAATATCTTTAGCCAATTCCTTTAGCTGTTGATCTGTTTCTTGTCCATTCAATACTGCAATTCCGTTTCGGTTGCGCCTAAGAATGTACGGATGATCTCTGAAATAATATTCAAAATAACGGTTGCTATTATTGCTTCCGGTTGCAATGACAGCATCATAACTCTCAAGCCGCTCAGAATAGGAGATTCGCGAGCCAATGGAAGGTTCTATTCCATTCCAGACATCCACAATAAATTTCAGTAAAACGGAATCCTTATCACTCAACTTTATGATAGCCTGATGCCCGCTTGCTAAAACACAAAACAAATCATGAAATCCAACAAGTGGAACATTCCCTGCCATGATGATAGCGACCTTTTGTGCCCTGCCTTCGTTTATATTATACGTATGGAGCCAGCTTTTGCAGTTCTCTTCATTGAGAAATTCATTTGCAATCGCGTCAATGGCATGTCTTGTGAATGAAGTTGTAAACCATGGATTCAAATCTTGAGCACGCTGAATGATATGTTGCAAATCCTCCTGATCCGAGAGCAGATATTTTTTTAGCGGATGTAATGATTTTAAAAAAGCTTCTTGCGCGATCATTCTCCTGGCATTTCTTTTCGATGAGCTACATAGGATCTCCATTTATCGAGAAGATTTTTCATGTCATCGGGTAATTCAGAATCAAAATGCAATTGCTCACCGGTTACAGGATGTTCAAATCCTAGTGTACGCGCATGGAGTGCCTGGCGTGGACACATTTCAAAACAATTATCTACAAACTGTTTGTACTTCGTAAAGATGGTGCCCTTCACAACACGATCACCTCCGTATCGCTCATCATTAAATACGGGGCTTCCGATATGCTTCATATGGACGCGGATCTGATGCGTGCGGCCGGTCTCCAATTTACATTTGACGAGACTGACATAGTAGAGATCTTCAAGAGTCACATAATGCGTGATGGCTTCTTTCCCTTCTTCTGCATCCTCAAAAACAGTCATCAGTTGCCTGTTTTTAGGGTCCCGTCCAAGATTACCAAACACAGTTCCCTCAGCTGGCTCCGGTGCACCCCAAACTATTGCATTGTATTCACGGAGGATGCTGTGATCAAAGAATTGACGGGCAAGGTGGGTCATGGCATATTCATTTTTCGCAATGACCATTAAGCCTGATGTGTCCTTATCGATACGATGGACCAGTCCGGGTCGATCCGGAGCATTTCCCGCCATTACAGGAAGGACAGCCTTCTGCATGTGCCAGGCGAGTGCATTTACCAGTGTGCCTGTACTGTGACCTATTCCTGGATGCACCACAAGCCCCGGTGGCTTATGGATCACCATCACATCATCGTCCTCATATCGTATGTCAAGAGGAATATTTTCAGCAACAATTCTCTCCCCCAGATCCGGAGGCTTTGGCAATAGGATTGTAATCGTCTGTCCAGGCTTGAATCTGTGATTCGGTTTGATGGATTCTCCGTCTACCCGGATGGCACCTGCACGAATCCCGTTTTGGATCTTATTTCGCGATATTCCTTCAAGTTTTGTCTGAATATATTTGTCAACTCTGACCGGCGTCAATCCGCCGGGCGCTATAAACCTGTGGTGTTCATATAACCCCTCTTCGCTATCATATTCATTCTCCTGGTCATTTATCATAGTGTAAAAATACTATTCTAAAGGTAGGGAGAGGCATGGGGCAGGGAGCAGGGAGTATTAAGCAGGGAGCAGGTAGCTGGGAGCAGGGAGCAAACGCTTTGCATCATGCAAAGACGGGTCAGCAACTTAGAAGATAATTCTGCACCCCTTTAGGGGAACTCTTTTTCCACCCCTAAATCCCCTACAGGGGACCATTTTTCTATTCCTGCAATTCATCTTGAAATCAGTGTTTTGTCCTAAAATCAGTTTG
>JAYUXX010000449.1:0-7456 GCA_043752765.1 Saprospiraceae bacterium
TAACACCCTCACTGGTGGTCGGAACATGGGTTGGAGGTGAAGATCCGTGGATCAGATTCAATAATCTGGCGGATGGTCAGGGAGCTGCGATGGCCAGACCATTTTTCAAAGCTTTTTTGCAGCGACTTGAGAATTCTACATCTACTGATTATGATCCAAACGCGCGGTTTACTATTCCGGAAGGAGGACTTGATATTGAAACAGATTGTTCCAAATACCGGGCGTTACGATATGGACCTGTTATTGATCATTATAGTCCGGATGAAACATTTGAGGAAGAATTTATTGAAAACTAATTATCTCCAAGGTCTGCTGAACTACGTGGTAACCATCGAAAAATATAAGAGAACCTTAATGCAAAAATTTCGAACAGATCTTGCTTTCATTATTGTTCTTTTTTTAGTCTCTATTGGAGCTTGCGTTCCTGTACAGGAAAAAAAGGAAACACCTTTTGATCCAAGTCTGGGTAATGTATCTGTTCGGCATATCTATAATCTTCAGATCCGGCAGCAAAGAGATAGCCTGCTTTTCTATTTAAAAAATGATGATCCTTCTATTCGTTATGCAGTAGCACGGGCCTTTGCATCCTTTCATGATTCTACCGTCATGAACGAACTATTGCCACTGCTAGCGGATCCAAATGGTAACGTCAGAGCGATGGCCGCAGAAGCAATCGGATTGATGGGTTCATCAAAAGCTGAAGCTCAATTGACAGCAGCATTTGATGGTAGGGATAGTGCACGATTATTTCTTGAGGCAAATGGCGCTATCCTTGAGGCTACAGGTCGGGTTGGTTCTGCGCAATTTTTAAGGGCACTAAGTACAATCTCAAATTACCAATATATAGATACACTTTTATTGCTCGGGCAGGCAAGAGGTATATACAGATACGCCTTACGCGATATGATCGATCCCGAAGGCACGTCTACAATGATCAAATATCTTGCGGATAGTGCCATTCCTTATGATGTACGCCTGATCGCAGCCCAATATCTCCATCGATCAGCAAATCTTGTTCTGACTCCTCATGGAGATCAACTCATGGCCATGTGGCTAAGTGAAAGTGATCCTTATATCCGTATATGCCTTGCAACAGCACTCGGTAAATTAAAAACCACAGAAGCCAAAAATGTATTGGTCAGTGGCATTCAGACTGAATCTGATTATAGAGTGAAGTGTAGTATACTTCGTGCTTTACAGACTTATAATTATGATGATGTTCAGAATATTATGATTGAATTTGCAAAGTCGGGCAATGCTGCAATAGCTGAAGTAGCTGCGCAATATTTTGTAAACCAGGGAAAGGAAGGAGATGCCGCTCGTTACAAAGCTACCATTGAACAATGCAAAACCTGGCAGGCTAAGACACGAATGGCTGAAGCTGCAAATAAGTATATGACTTCTATGTTCATTCCCGCAAAGACAGCCTTACAAAAAGATATCCAGGCAAACCTCAATCGCACATCCGATGTGTACGAAAAAGCAGCATGGCTCAAAGCGTGGTCAAGCGAACTGCGCAATTTTGAGTCGATTCCCAAATACACGTCTGCAGACCAACCCGTGGTGATTCGAACGCAGGCAGTACAAAGCCTGATCGATGCTAGTAAAGACAAAAATTTTGATGCATACTTTGCAGGGGAGGGACATTTGATCCGATCACAAATAGGAGGCTACCTGGCAAACGCAATGAGGTCTGGTGACCCAGGTGTGCTGGCACTGATCGCGGGAGCTATCACTGATCCTAAAACAGGATTAAAAGCTGTCATGAAGGATCGTAAGTCTGACCTGAGTAAAGCTATGAGTGGACTCAAATTGCCAGAAGAGATGGAGACATATCTTGAACTAGCTAAGGCTCTAAAAGAATATGATATAACATCACCACCTGTTCCAGAGGATAAAAAAGCCATCAAATCCATGGATTGGGCGATCATTGATAAATTAAAAAGAGAAAGCAGGGTTCATATGATTACTTCCCAAGGAGATATTGAACTTGAATTATATAGTGAAAGAGCTCCCGGCTCAGTTGCGAATTTTATTCAGCTTGCAGAAAAAGATTTTTACAATGAAAAACCATTTCATCGGGTAGTTCCAAATTTTGTCATACAGACAGGTTGTCCACGAGGTGATGGTTTTGGAAGTCTGGACTTCACCATACGGTCAGAGGTTGCAGGTGCATACTATAATGAGGAAGGATACATAGGCATGGCTTCTGCCGGGGCACATACTGAAGGAACACAATTTTTTATTACACATTCTCCTACCCCTCATCTGGACGGACGCTATACTATTTTTGGGAAAGTAGTAAAGGGAATGGACGTAGTCCATCGTATTGGAATGGGAGACACAATCAAAGCAATCAATATACTTTACTGATCATCATATGATAAAATCAACACCGCTTGAATCAAGACATATAGCACTGGGAGCTAAAATGACTGAATTTGCCGGCTACAATATGCCTGTCGTTTATACAAGTATTCAGGATGAGCATAATGCTGTCCGAAATGCAATTGGTGTATTTGATGTTTCCCACATGGGTGAATTTATTATTAAAGGCAGACAAGCGCTCGAACTCGTGCAACGCATCAGTTCAAATGATGCTTCAGCCCTATCAATCGGCCAGGCTCAATATGCATGTCTTCCAAATGAATCAGGGGGCATAGTAGATGATATGCTTGTCTACCGATTGTCTGAGGAAATGAGCGATGTAGGAGAGCAGGCTTTTATGCTTGTTGTGAATGCTTCTAACATCGAAAAAGACTGGAATCATATCCAGCAATATGCCGGTGCTTTTGATACCCGCATGTTGAATATTTCAGACCAAACGGGCTTAGTAGCTATTCAGGGACCACTCGCAGTAGATTTTCTTCAGCAATTCACTGACGTTCCATTAAAGAGTATTCCATACTATCACTTTGTAAAGGGCAATTTTGCGGGTATTGAGAACGTAATAATTTCTAACACTGGTTATACAGGAGCCGGAGGGTTTGAATTATATACAGACAATGCCCACTTGCCCGAAATGTGGGATGCGTTGATGGAGGTTGAAAATGGTGTCAAACCTGTACCTGCCGGATTGGGGGCGCGTGATACATTGCGTTTGGAAATGGGTTTCTGCTTATATGGAAATGATATTGATGATTTGACTTCTCCTCTTGAAGCCGGACTCGGATGGATTACCAAATTGAAAAAAGAAAGCCAGTTTCCTTCCAAAGACTTATTTATTCAACAGAAGAAAGATGGTATAACGCGAAAATTAGTAGGTATTAAAGTGGACGATCGCCGGGTCCCACGACATGGATATCCTGTGTGTGATGAAGCTGGTAATGAAATTGGGATTGTCACCAGTGGAACATTATCCCCTACATTACAGGTCCCATTAGGTATGGCTTATGTTCCGACATTTCTTTCAAACGAAGGAACAACAGTGTTTGTCAAAGCAGGTTCCAAAATGCTTGAAGCTAAAGTAACTCAGGTTCCTTTTCTAAAATGAGTTACTGCGACACTATGCAGTTCTGAATTTGGCATTAAAATTTTAATCGAATATTCCTTTCATGAAGATCCATCCTTTCCAGGCTATCTATCCAAATGTTGATCTGATCGCATCACCTGATTCCTTTTTTGCAACCGTGCGAGATGATTTCAATCAGTATTTAGAAAATGGATTTTTCCATCACTCATCTGAAAGTGCATTTTACATTTTGGAAATCAGAACAGGGAAGAAGTTGCATTCAGGTCTTGTTGTTGCCCTCGAAGTCGGTGATTATACGAAAGGGAAAATAGTTAAGCACGAACAGACGATCGCCAGCAGTGAACAGGAAATGTTGAAACTTATTCTTCAACGAGGAGCTATGGTCAAACCAGTCTTGTTATGTCATCCTGAGATCAAAGACATCACGAAAGAAATCCAAAAGCTGAAGAAAAAGAAAAAACCGTTTCTGGCATTATCTACCACGCTGGGTGATCATGAATACAGTCTTTACCTGGTCAATGAAAAGGATGGAACAGAACTTGCCCGGCTTTTTAAAACACTTGTACCCAAAGTATATATCGCGGATGGTCATCACAGAACCAGCACAAGTGAGAAGCTTTTAAAACTCCAAAGTGATAAAAAAGGAAGGGATTACTCACTCATCCTTGCTGCATTGTTTTCATTTGACCAGCTTGACATTTTGGATTATAACAAGGTGGTGGAACTGCCCTATCACCTAAAGCTTACGCATTTTATGGCCCAGCTTAGTCGTATTGCTGATATTCATCACCTCAACAAACCTGCCAAGCCCATGCAAAAGCATGACATCACCATGTGTATTCATGATGAATGGTACATGCTCACGTGGAAAGAAGGGGTGCTGAAAAAGTATAAAAAATCTCCTGCTGTCCTGGATGCCCATGTTCTCGATAAGGAGATTTTAGAAAATATTCTCGGCATCAAAGATGTGAGATCCGATAACCGTGTGGGTTATGTATCAGGTGACCAGGGCGCGGAGAGAGTTGAAGAAAAGGCAAGAGCTTCCGATCATCATGTAGGATTTTGTATCTACCCCGTGCAATTTAATGAATTGGTAAAAGTATCAGATAGTGGAGGAACACTTCCCCCTAAGAGTACATGGTTTGAACCCCGTATGATCAATGGGCTTGTCGTAAAGTCATATGAATGACCTATCGTTATCTAACAGCTGATTGGATTTACCCTGTATCGGCCCCGCGAATTCCATTTGGTGTGCTCGTGCTGGAAGGGGATAAGATAGTTGACATCATATCCAGACATGATGTAACCCCGGATCAACTTGAATATTACAAAGGAATTATTATTCCGGGTTTCATCAACACACATTGTCATCTGGAATTGTCTCATCTAAAAGGGAAAGTAGAAACGGGTACGGGCCTTATATCCTTTATTTACCAGGTTGTTAAATTCAGAGATGCACCACAGTCAGAAATAGATGATGCCATCCGTCGCGCAGATGAATACATGTGGACGCAAGGGATACAAGCTGTAGGCGATATCTGCAATAAAACAGATACGTTTCCTGTAAAGCATATTAGTAAAATTAAGTACTACAGTTTTGTAGAGATGTTTGATTTCCTGCAAGAGGAAAATTCAGGTCAGTTTACTGAAGGATTTAAAAAAACATACAATGATAGTCCAGGTTTGAGATCGGCAGTGCCTCACGCACCTTATTCAGTATCGCCTGGTTTATTTAAAGAAATCAATGAATACAATTCCGGAACTGTGACGGTAAGTATTCATAACCAGGAAACCCAGGCGGAAGATGATTTATTCAGGGATGGAGGAGGAGGCTTTATCGATTTTTATAATCGATTCGATATTAATCTTGGCCATTTCAAACCAACCGGGAGTGCATCGATAAACTATGCACTTTCCCATATGGATCCAGCCCATCGAACCCTCCTTGTACACAATACCCTCACAACAAAAGATGATATCGAAGCTGCACATGACTGGAGTGAACATGTTTACTGGGCCACATGTCCAAATGCAAATCTTTTTATAGAAAATAAACTTCCACACTATCAGGCATTCGTCACATCAGGAGCTAAAATGACAATTGGGACCGACAGTCTTACTTCCAACTGGCAACTCTCCATATTGGAAGAGATGAAAACGATTTCAAAATATCAATCTTTTATTCCTTTTGATACCCTATTGGAATGGGCTACGTTGAATGGAGCCAAAGCCCTTGGTATGGCCAATCAATTGGGGTCATTAGAGATTGGAAAGGAACCGGGTGTATTATTATTATCTATAGATCCGGATAGAGAAAGCCTTTCGGATGCTTCAGTCAGCATTCGCAGGTTAGTGTAAAAAATTATTACAAGTATTCTTCAAAAATACTTGGTGCAGCAATTCAAATCATCAGTATAAAATTGAAATTCAATCCGGCTCAATTAAATGAAAAAAGTATTGCCGTTCTTCTTTCCAATTCATATCGGGATATAAGGAAGCAAGGTGGTCAATATTTTTTAATTGGGATTCTGCAAAAGATTTGATTGCAGTATGGTTCTCATGAAGTAAACGGTGTTCCATCGCTCGTCTTACTTTCTCGATAGGTGGATGTTGTTCGCTTTCCTGAGAATCGATATACGTTTTGCAAAACACTTCCCAGATAATATCAATAGCAACTTCCGATGGATGAATCATGTCACGTGAATAATACCTATAGTCTCTCAACTGGTCGAGCATAATTTCATACGCTGGGAAGTAATTGGTTTTAGGATTGTTTCGGATAAAATTTTCGATGGCCAGAACCAGAACGGCTTTACTTCGCTGATTATCCACCAGGCCGTTTTTCAAGTGGCGAATAGGACTTACTGTCCAGATTACATGTGAATCCGGTGAAAGCTGATGAATGGACTGGTAGATTGATTCCATATCCTTCATACATTCTTCTACTGAAAAAATATAAGGAAGAAAATTAGCCTGAGGCAATTTGTGATTATTCCCCACAACCTCTCCTGTGGTGATATATCTGAATACCCTGGATGTTCCGAGACTCACAAAAACAAAACGACTTTTTAATAAATGGGATCTTGCAGCCTCCATGGATTTATGAATGTTGATCAGCACAGTTTCCACATCTCCACCTGAAAACGATCCATGATGATCCATACTGTGAAACAGGCCATCATGAAATACCAGTTCGTCAGCCTTGTATGGAATATTTTGACTTATGCGATGAAATGATTTAGCAATCGATGAAGGATTATATAAGATGCCAAATGGATTACTTAATATATGGTATTTGTAACGTTCAAGTTTGTGTGCAATGTGTTCAGTGAAACAGGATCCTGTGAGGAAGATTGAATCCCGATACTGCATTTTGGCAGGAAAAGAATTTATATCAACCGGCGTATTAAGTGGAATATTGATATTCATGAGACAGGTAAAAGGCTTTATAGAAATCGTATTAAATGTAAATCATAATAAGGAACTTTAGTTTTGTCCCCACCAGGACTACCAGAGAATGAATGTTTCCATTGAAAGTCAATTAGCACACAGCATGGGTCGTAGGGACGAAGAACCCAATATTGCTCTTGCTTAGAAAATTTCACAATCTTCTGATGTGTCATCTGTAATAAAACTTATAGCCTTTTTACAACATAAGACTACCGCAGTTCGCAGTGACGCTATTAAAGTTCTTTATGAAATCGCATCGCGAAAAATTGATCTTGTTTTACCCTATACCAAAGAGATGCTTGCCCTATTGAATCATAAGGACAACCGATTGAAATGGGGAACTATGACCATCCTTTCCACGATTAGCAACTCATATCCGCAAAAATTAGCTGAGCGATTACCCGCTATACTTGAGGCTATGGACGCAGGAAGTGTCATCACTCGCGATCATGGATCCGGATTTTATGCGCAGTTGCTACCTTGAAAAGATATCATGATGACTGTATACAGCTTCTCCTCGAACAACTTGAGAAA
>JAYUXX010000450.1:0-7444 GCA_043752765.1 Saprospiraceae bacterium
AGTTCATACCGGCTAAAGGATTCATTTGATTTGAATCCATAACTATAAATCACACGGTCAGCCTGGGTTATTTTGACAAATCTGTCTGTGTAGATCTCCTTGGTTTTTTCGTCCCAGATCAGTTCCGGACCCTCAAGTAACTCACCTTTATCATTTTGTAAAACGACGTTTTTCTGCACCGTAATCGTTCGTGATATCTGATCGCGAATGGCATAATCTGATTTTAGCCAGCTTCGCGGTGCACCTGTCCTGTCATAAAAAGTCACATCAAGTCCCTCTGGAAATTCCTCTTCCACAGAATAGCGATCAAGCGTTCGTCTCGACAAAGGAGCTTTAAGAATAAAAACAATATGACTACTGTCTGTATAGGTTACTTCAATATCTCTGGCTTCTTCGACATTATCAATTTGGGATACTGAATAACGTGACAAATCAGCTTCCTCAACTACACAGGAAGAAAATACGATGATAATTAAACTTAAAAGAGAATACGCTTTCATGAAATTCAAATGACCTCGCTATTTCAATACAGTAACTGTGCCAGTATAGGCAACAGGAATTTCATCGAGGAATTCAACCACAGCCCGATACGTAAAAACACCGGGCGAAACTGGAGTACCGTTGACGGTGCCATCCCATCCAAGGGATGCATTATTAAGTAACAGATCGTCATTGCTTTCAAACATCAAACCACCCCACCGATCAAAAATCTGAAACACCTCTATACCTGTCGCCGCAATATTTGTGTAAACAGTCAGATTATCATTTATCTCATCATTATTCGGTGTGATGACATTTGGAATATATACGGGTTTGAAAGGATCTACCACAATCAGCACTGAATCTGATGTGATGCAGCCTGCATCATTGATGATTGTCACTGTATACCATCCGGTTCGCCTGGGTAGTGCTTGTGGGCTTAATAAACTGGAGACATCTGTTCCATTGAATGTAAGTGTGTTTAAATTATTCCAGATCACTGTTGATGGTAAAGAAGGCGTAGCAATTGCATTGATTTGCGCCGTTTGTCCCAACTGAACGAAGATCGTATCTCCTGCTTCAACGCCAAATCCCTGGGAGGGCAATACGTCTACATCAATTTGGCTTTCACAACCTTTTTTATCTACAATACACAGTGTATAAGATCCCGGCAGGAGCTTAGGAAACACACTCGCAGGTTGATATTCCACACAGTCCAGGCTATATTGATAATCAGGAGATCCACTGAAGCCTACTCCCTGAATCACACCTGAAGCTGTACCCGGACAAAGTTGATTTGTAATAATTGACGTAACGCCAAGTGTACTTGTATCTGCGCAGCAAGGTTCGATATAAAAGTCTATAATTTCAGTTACCAGGCATCCTTTAGAACTCATGACAGTAAGCGCCACCTTTTTAGGACCAAATGAATCATAGATTACAGAAATAGGGCCCTTGGTAGTATCAAAAACCGGATTGGATCCAGCGCCAAAATTCCATAGGTAGCTGACAATACTATCAGTTGGGGCAAGAGACTGATTATCAAAAATGATTGTTTTATCACACTCAAAAGCCTGCACTGCAGTAACATCAAAGGCAGGCTGCGGACCCTGAAACGTGCCAGACCCTCCCCATTCGATCGCAAATCCAAGGCCTGACTGACTAAAATTATTGACAAGAAGGGCATAGCTTTTCCCTGCTACCATGTTAATAGCGTCTACATAACTATTTTGACTTGCATTCTTACAACCTGGAGGCTCCATTACGTCAGGATCACCTACCTGAAGTCCTGTGGGTCCATTGCATCTTTGCCACTCTGGGAAAGGAGAAGTTTGTCCGTTCGGATTACGGTTAGCCCCTGAAGCCATACATCTTAATTCCAGCTTATTAAAGCAATCCTCAATACCGCCGGGCAGTTCATACAAAACAAAATCAATGTCATCGGATTCGAACCCCATCAGATAATTGTTAGGAATTAGATTAAAAGTCAGGTTTCCGGAAGTCTCACAGGTCCATTTGTACCACGAAGAACTAAACTCCTCACGGACACAGGTGTTCTCCACATCTGGGTCCTTAATACCAATCCCAAGGAGAGTATCTACCACGAACTCTGATTTATCACAGAGAATGACGGCGTTCGCACAATCAGACTGAGGATTAGGAGGAGGGATAAATCCTTCTGCACATATCTGAAAGGTTCCAGTTCCAATGTTAGGGCTTTCGACGAGCAGATAATAAACTTTACCGATTACAAGGCTTTCTACCGACAGTTCTACCTGATTCGTAATGGAAGAAGTAAGATTGCATCCTACCCTTTTGAGGCTGGAGCATGGTCCTTCAAAAATGCCGATAGCAGGACTACGCATAGTGCCGAGTCCGTTGACTGCACCTGATACTTTGATGTAAATAGCAGGAGTCTGAGGAATAAATGTGAACCAAACTTCATTAACATAGCTTAAAAAGCAATTGTTAGAAGGTGGAGGTCCGGTGTAGGGTGTAGCGTTAAGATTTGTGTAAGCCCCTGCCTCACTGCACCATTTATCTATATTAGGTATATGAAGAGCGGTAATACAATCATCATTGACAGGCTGGGCCCAGAGTGCGGTACCAGAGAGGATAAAAAAGAATACAATTTTAAGAATCCGCATTTAGGTGACTTAGGTTCTATATAGAGATACGAAATTAACAATTATGTAGTCTGCCGGTTGTGGCCAAAACACGCTCCTGGACGAAATGTAACAGGACTTTAACGAATAAGTAGACGGAATGTAGGCTTACGGGGTTGGGCATACAAGAATTACGAGTTTAAACGGGGTTTCGGACTTAGAGGGTTGAAGTGGGGTTTTGTAATCGAAGCTTTAGATACTACTGCATCGATGGGGGTATGGGATGGGTAGAGGAGGTGGGGTTAGGATAACCCCAAATCTCCTGTAGCATTTCGACGAAAACCTACAGGAGAAAAACATTGTCATCATTGACAAAACTTCTCTTCAAATTTTAACCATTTTTGTGAATATGGAGGACCTTCTACCCAAAGTCTAATTAGTCTTCTTTTAAAATCCGCTTAGCGGGAAAATCTAATTTAACAACTCTTAGTGGTGGGGAGGGGGTAGATGTAGCATGAAATTTCCAGTAGTATTTCGACGAAAACCTACAGGAGAAAACACCCGTCAGCATTGACAAAACTCCGCTTTTCCATTCCCAACTTTTCACTGATATTGATCCCAATCCCCGCCATAACTACTTTTATCCTGTCAATCAGTTCAACTTCTTGAGGATATGTAGGTTGAGTACACTTCCCGCTTAATATCTTCGACAGATGAACCTCCTCCGTCACTTACCAAATGCGTTGACATTATTGAATTTGTTGCTAGGCACTCTCGCCATCATTGCAATGGATAATGCCTTGATTCCTACCGCACTCGTATTAATCAGTATATGTCTTCTGGCTGACATACTGGATGGAGCTGTTGCCCGAAAGTTGAAACTAACAGGAGGTATCGGGGTTGAGCTGGATTCCATTGCTGATGTGGTTTCATTTGGCGTTCTACCTGCCATGATGATTTTCTATATGGGTTCCAGGTTTGGAGGCGGAAGCCCGGGTCAGGAGATCGTGGCTATTTTAGCTTCGATGAATGCTGCCTCAGCAGGATTACGACTTGCCCGTTTTAATGTAGATAAAAAGTCAAGGTTATTCTTTTGGGGCTTAGCGACACCTGCGGGCGCCATGCTGATCGCAGGATGGATGTGGGCCCAGTACATAGATAGAGACTATGGCTTTGGAGTCGCGGACAAACCCTGGTTAGCTGCAGTCATTCCTTTATTCCTCGTTTTCGCCTACCATTTGCCACTTAAACTCCCGGGACTAAAATCTCCCAAAGCCGGATTTGTTATGGCTGTGTTTATAGGCATTGCAGGTTTGATTGGTATTTTTACGATTGGCCCAATAAGTATACCTCTGGGAATTTTAGTCTACTATTTACTAGGCGTTGCCAATATTTTTACAAAATGGTATTGATCCATCACGTACCTGCTTCTCCGCTCACAAAATGGTTTAACCCAAACATTCTCTTCATACATTTGCATTATGAAATTTAAAGCAGATATTAATATCATGCCCCATAAAGAATTGCTCGATCCACAGGGTAAAACTGTGGCCCGCAATATGGATCATGTTGGGATAAATGGCGTACAGGATGTAAGGATCGGCAAGCGAATAGAGATCGTCATTGAAGCCGGTGATGAAGCCAGCGCTCGTAGTTTAATCGATCAGGCATGCCAAAAGTTTCTCGCAAATATGATCATGGAGTCTTATTCTTTTGAGGTGAAGCCTGTATAATCGTGTTATATATCGTACCCACACCAATTGGTAACCTGGGTGATATCACACATCGCGCTTTGGAGGTGCTTTCAACTGTAGATTTAATTCTTGCAGAAGACACACGGGTCAGCAGAAGACTCCTGGATAAATACAATATCACTACACCTCTCCGGGCTTATCACGCGCACAATGAACATCAGACTACTGCGAATGTGCTTCAGCTTCTTACAGAAGGAAAAAAACTTGCTTTAATTTCTGATGCAGGCACACCTGGAATTTCAGATCCGGGATTTTTACTCGTGAGAGCTTGTCGCGAAGTTCGAGAAGAAATAATAGTGCTTCCCGGTCCCACAGCTTTTATACCTGCACTCGTTGGATCTGGATTTCCATGTGATCGATTTCACTTTGAAGGTTTTCTTCCTCACAAAAAAGGCAGGAAGACAAGATGGAAATATCTTTCAACACTTCCTCACACAGTCGTATTGTATGAATCTCCTTACCGGCTTATGAAATGCCTGGAAGAGATCAGAGAACATATTGGCGATGAACGAAAAATGTGTGTTGTAAGAGAAATATCAAAGATTCACGAACAATATCATTTCGGTACATCCGCACTACTCCTTATAGAATTTGAAAAAACTCCGGAGAAAGTCAAAGGTGAAATGGTAGTGATTATTTCAGGAGAATGATGTCAGACTAATACTCCCGAAGACAACATTTTCATTTATTCCCCCACAAAAAATAAAGCATAGTTTCTAAATGTGCAGAGGCCTATTCGCAGTAGCGGCTAATGCAGCCTCTCTCACCGCCTCTGAATAGGTGGGATGAGGATGTGAAATTCTGGCCATATCTTCTGCTGAGCCTCGGAACTCCATGATCGTAACAGCTTCCATGATCAAATCTGCAGCACGTGCACAAAACATATGAACACCCAAAACTTCATCGCTTTCTTTATGTGCAATCACTTTTATAAGTCCATCCGTATCACCACTTGCTCTTGAACGACCGAGTGCTTTGATGGGAAATTTTCCGGTTTTAAATGGAATCCCTTCTGCTTTCAACGTATCTTCTGTTTTCCCAACTGATGCGACTTCGGGCCACGTATACACAACACCGGGAATTAAATTATAATCAATATGAGGTTTTTGGCCGGATAACATTTCGGTGACATAAATTCCTTCATCTTCTGCTTTATGTGCGAGCATTGCACCTTTGATCACATCCCCTATCGCGTAAATAGTAGGCTCTTCCGTTTGAAGATGATCATTGACAATAATTTTTCCTTTTTCGTCCAGCTTCACTTTTGTATTTTCCAAACCAAGCCCCTCAGTGTAAGGTCTTCTGCCAATAGCAATCAAACAATAATCGGTTTCAATCGATTTTTCTTCCCCCCCTTCGCGAGGTTTCATTTTCACCATAGCTTTTTTATCATCTCCTGCAACGCTGATCACTTCGTGATTTAAAGAAAAAGAAACACCGGTTTTTTTCAGCGATCTCATCAATTCCTTTGCACAATCTGTATCGATCCCCGGAAGGATTCGATCCATATATTCAACCACTTCAACTTTAGTACCCAGGCGTGCAAATACAGAACCTAACTCCAGACCAATCACACCTGCACCAATGATTACCATATGTTTAGGCAGCTCGGTAATCTTCAATGCTTCCGTAGAAGTGATCACTCGTTTCTTATCATAACCCATGGATACCGGAGTGACAGGTTTTGATCCGGTAGCAATTATAATATTTTTTCCTTCAAGGATCGTTTCAACCTGTTCAGCACCCAGTATACTTACATGCGTGGCATCTTTGAAAGATCCATGCCCATAAAATACATCCACTTTATTTTTTTTCATCAGGAATTTGACACCCTCACATGTTTGTTTGACGACGTCATCTTTTCGCGATATCATTTGACTGAGATCAAGCGAAATGTTATCTGCAATGATACCATGCAACTTGAAATGATGTTGCAATTGATAGTAATGCTCTGAAGAATCCAGTAATGCTTTTGAAGGAATACACCCTACATTAAGACAGGTGCCTCCCAATGTTGGATATTTTTCAATGATGGCTGTTTTCATGCCCAATTGCGCAGCGCGAATGGCAGCTACATATCCTCCGGGCCCTGAACCAATGATGATCAGGTCATATATCATGCTGGTGGAATATTTGAAGGCGGCCTGTCTCCTGCAGGTCGGTTGCCGCGATTACGATTCTTATTTCTGTTTTGCCCGCCCCCTTGTGAAGGATTGTTATCACCTTCTTTTCGCGGCTCCTGATTCTGTTCTGGAGGTCGTGGACCTTGGGGTGGACGTTGCTGCCCCTCAGGACGAGGTGGCCGTTGTTGTCCTTCCGGACGTGGAGGACGTTGTTGTCCTTCAGGTCGAGGTGGACGCTGTTGACCCTCAGGTCGAGGTGGCCGTTGTTGTCCTTCAGGTCGAGGTGGACGTTGCTGTCCTTCAGGTCGAGGTGGCCGTTGTCTCCCTTCTGGACGTGGAGGACGTTGCTGTCCCTCAGGACGGGGTGGCCGTGGTCCCTCTGATGATCTTTGCGGACCATCATCTCTTCGAGGTCTTTGCGTTTGATCAGGTCCCCTATCCCTACGCTGTTGGGGTTGTTGACCAGAAGAGCCCGTGGATTGATCTCTTGATGGCCCTTTTTTACGGTTTTTGTTTTTCTTCTTTTTATAATCCGGCAATTCAATATCACCTGTCACATCAGCAAAGTCCATTTTCTCTTCTTCGGCAATCATATCTTTCGGATCCTGCAACTGTTCCGGAAATTGGCCACTCTTGTTCATCTCCTTGACAAGTTTGACACGTTCAAGAGGCAGGGCCATCATTACATTTCTACCTTTTTCTACTTCGACAGAATAATACAGCAGTCTCTTGAAAATATCCATTTTGATCAGACATCGACAACGGTCACCGTGACGCCGGTTGCACCAGCAACGGTTCCCGGTGCACCGACCGGAATCACCGCGACACCAGGCAACGGTCAGGCAACGATCAGTTTCACCGCGCCCGCTTCAGATGGTGGCTCACCGATTACCGGTTACATGGCGAAATGCAATCCAGGTGGCGTGAGTGACAGTGCCGCAGGATCACCTATCACCGTCTTGGGCCTGACCAACGGCACGAC
>JAYUXX010000451.1:0-3029 GCA_043752765.1 Saprospiraceae bacterium
CTAAAGACAACTTTAAATAAATTCTCTTTGAATTGGTGCCGGATCTGTTTCACATTTCCCTGCAAAATATTTTTTCCACGATTGATGAGGATGATTTCCTCGCACATTTCTTCCACTTGTTCCATCCGGTGTGTAGAAAATAAAATCGTAACTCCTTTGTCACGCAGTCTGAAGATTTCATCCTGGATCATGTTGGAATTAATAGGATCTAATCCGGTGAATGGTTCGTCGAGTATCAGTAAGATCGGATCATGAACAATGGTCGCGATAAACTGGATTTTTTGCTGCATGCCTTTTGAAAGTTCTTCCACTTTCTTGTGCCACCATTCCAGTGCTTCAAAACGATCGAGCATTTGTTTGCACTTCTTATTTGCTTCAGCACTGGACAGGCCTTTGAGTTGTGCTAAATACACGAGGTGGTCACCTACTTTCATTTTTTTATACAACCCTCTTTCTTCCGGCAGATACCCCATCTTCGAAGGGTGTGTTTTATTTAATAGTTCTCCCTGGAAAAAAATCTGGCCGCTGTCGGGGCCTGTAATGGTTGTTATAATTCTGATGGTCGATGTTTTACCGGCACCGTTTGGGCCTAACATGCCAAAGATGGTTCCGGGTGCTACTTCAAAACTGATCTCGTCGACGGCAACATGATCTTTGTAACGTTTGGTGACTTTATCTAATCTAAGGATGGACATAGGGGTAAAGATTAAGGATGAAGGACCAAGGATGAAGGACCAAGGACCAAGGATGAAGGACCAAGGACCAAGGACCAAGGATGAAGGACCAAGGACCAAAGACCAAGGATGAAGGACCAAGGACCAAAGACCAAAGACCAAGGACCAAGGACCAAGGACCAAAGACCAAGGACCAAGGACCAAGGACCAAGGATGAAGGACCAAGGACCAAAGACCAAAGACCAAGGATGAAGGACCAAGGACCAAGGACCAAGGATGAAGGACCAAGGAACAAAGACCAAGGACCAAGGATGAAGGACCAAGGATGAAGGACCAAGGACCAAAGACCAAAGATTGATTAACCCTGGATAGAAGAGCAATGGCCTAAGAAAAACATTCTGGGTCTAACATCAAAAACGATGACGAAGGTAAGATTTAGGATGGTTATTGGTGGGCGGGTCAGGGGGATATAATTTTTTCATCGAAAATCCGGAATTGCGGGTGTTTGAAATATTCGGCATGCAATAATGCATGTTTGTCTTGCTGCAAATACTCAACTTTTTTATGATAAAGATTAAAGGTGATACAATTTTATTTTGTGTCCCATGTTTTTTTTCAAACAAAATTTGTTTCAATGATTATTATTCCTTTACTTTTATTTATAACGGACTATTAATAAAGTGCGTCCGGCATTCGGCCTTTTTCAAAGGTACTGGATCATGTTTCGTGCATGATGATTCAGCTCCTTCACCAGAAAAACAAATAACACGATGTTAGCTAAAACACATGCTGCTGCCGTCCACGGTGTGGATGCGCGTACCATTGAAGTAGAAGTCAATGCGGGTGGAGAGGTGGCTGCCGGAACCAACATGTATAATCTTGTAGGTCTCCCCGATAATGCTGTGCGTGAAGGATGGCAACGCATGGAAGCTGCTATTAAAAATATCGGATACCGGCTGCCCCGTGTGCGAATCGTCGTGAACCTCGCTCCAGCTGATATCCGCAAAGAAGGTTCCGCTTATGATCTTCCGATCGCAACCGCCATCGCCGCCAGTACAGGCATGATTGATTCTGAAAAATTAGAACAGTATATGCTCGTAGGTGAATTGTCACTCGATGGAACACTCCGTCCTATGAAAGGTGTACTTCCTATCGCAATCCAGGCGCGCAAACAAAAACTTAAAGGGCTGATCGTTCCGGAAGCAAACGTAAAAGAGGCTGCTATTGTAAATCAACTTGATGTTTACGGTGTAAGCAACCTAAAAGAAGTATTTGAGTTTTTCAACGGGACCATATCTCTCACTCCCTTTACGTATGATACCCGTGAGGCATTTATGGAATCTCAAGGCCAATACCCTTTTGACTTTTCAGATGTAAAGGGGCAGCAGAATATTAAACGTGCACTCGAAATTGCTGCGGCAGGTGGTCACAATGTAATCCTTATCGGTCCACCTGGAGCGGGTAAGACTATGCTGGCCAAGCGTATGCCAACGATACTTCCTCCTTTGGGTCTTAATGAAGCGCTCGAAACCACGAAAATTCATTCAGTAGCCGGCTTATTACAACATGGTGCTGCATTGGTTACAGGTAGGCCGTTCAGATCTCCTCATCATACCATCAGCGATGTTGCTCTTGTAGGGGGTGGTTCTACACCGAATCCCGGAGAAATATCACTTGCACATAATGGTGTATTGTTTCTCGATGAACTTCCGGAGTTTAAACGATCTGTGCTTGAAGTATTGAGACAACCCATGGAAGATCACAGGGTGACAATATCGAGAGCCAAAGTGTCCGTGGAATTTCCGGCCAATTTTATGTTGATCGCTTCTATGAATCCATGTCCATGTGGCTATTATAATCACCCCGATAAAGAATGTGTGTGTGGACCAGGTATTGTAAAAAAATATTTGAATAAAATTTCCGGGCCATTGCTCGACCGAATTGATCTGCATGTAGAAGTGACCCCGGTATCGATAGACGAGTTATCCAAATACGAGGTGGAATGTGAGAATAGTAATTCAATCCGGGACAGGGTGATCAAGGCGCGACTCTTACAGTTGGAACGCTTCAAGGAAATGCCGGGCGTACACAGTAATACAATGATGCCTGCAAATCTGGTCAGAGAATTATGCCAGATACAACCGGCGGGAGCAACGCTACTCAAAACCGCGATGAAAAAACTTCAACTATCTGCAAGGGCATATGATCGGATCCTCAAAGTAGCCCGAACGATTGCCGACTTATCGGATAGTAAACAAATTGAAATCCCTCACCTTGCTGAAGCGATACAATTTAGGTCGCTAGACAGGGAAGAATGGGCTGGGTAATAGTTTTCTGGTTCGTCAAGGTTCTACA
>JAYUXX010000452.1:0-7407 GCA_043752765.1 Saprospiraceae bacterium
AATTATCTGTAGTTAGATTCAGATATAAAGATTCTCCGGAAGGCTTTGCCTCCAGGGTGAATTGAACAAGATTATTGGATTCAATTTCATCTGAATCACCGTTCACTGACAAGACAGTAACGGATATCACATTAGAACCATCATTCAAAGCAGTTACTTCAATGGGCATTACATCTTCTTCTCCTGTTAATAGATTACCCGTCCATACCAATGTATCTACTGTAATTCCATTTTGTTCAAGTAAGAATGAAATTGTGTGGACAGTATTCACACCCAGATTGCGTAAAGTAATTGAATTGATGCTATTTCCTGAACACACTATATCCTGTTGACCCGCTACATCATAGGCAAGTGCGATGTCTCTCATTGCCGGTTTTCGAATAACCTGTGAGAGTGTATCATTTAAATGATTTCGGTCAATATCGAGTACAGAAGCAAAACGAATGGGATAATTTCCCGGAGCACCAAAATTTAAACCGGATTGAAATGTGTGAATATAAACGCTATCGATATCAAGCGTGTCAGTCAAGGCATCTTCTTCAACCCATGTACCATTCATAAATTGATACGCAAGTTTGAAATCAGTAACAGGATTTAATCCCCTGTTCAGCACGCTAATGGTTAGAGCTTCATTCGCTGATAAGTCCGGACTATTTTGGGGCGAGATAAGGGAAACAGGAAAAATGTCAAAAGTATCTCTGGTGGCTCTGAAAGCAACTACACGAGTAGACCAGTTTCCATCCGTTGGGACGTATTCACCCGCAAACCAAAACGTCTGGTCATCTGATGGATCAACGGACATGGAAGCATAATCACCAAAGCGGTCATTATCCAAACTTCCATGGCCGGTTGCAAATTCATATTCCTGGAAAGTCATTTGTCCAAGGGGATCACTTTTGTATCTTCCTGTATATCTCAACGAAGGATGTTTGTCAAATCCTGAAATTGAATAGGCAATGCCAATATTTCCCTGCCCATCAATACCAATAGATGACATGAACCTGTGAAGACCGTCATCTGACCCGATTGTACCTTCCTGATAAAGGTGCCATTCCTGGGATGAAGTTTTTCTAAACTCCATCCAACGTATTCCCGCTACTTCAAGGCCAGTAACATCCACCATAAAACTCAACACGAAGGATTCATGCGTCCCGAAGTTCCTGTATTGTGCTTTGTTTGTAATGATCCATTCTGCTCCATCAATTCCCTGACCATTAGGTTGAGGTACACAAGAAAAACCTCCTGTGTTTTCAAGAGAACAACCATCCGTGTCAAACGGAGCAGTTGGAATCTCTATTAATTCAATATTCGAGTTAGCAGAAGAATCCCAGTCAATATGGATTTTATGCAGTAGGATATGATCTTGATTTGTCGTACCCCAATCATCATCATGTAATTTGACTACTAAACCGGGACTGCCTGAAGGAGGGGGTGTCATTCCATCCCAATCGACAGGTTGCCCAACTTCAAAAAATACGCCACCATTCTTAGGCACTGTTAGCCTTTGAAATTGGACAATTTCGGCACCCGCCAGCAGATCTGATCGGTTAAATGCGTAGATCGGATATTCGGGGCCCCCCTCGTTTGTCGTCAGATAAAACGCATCATTCCAGATGCCGTATTTTGGAAAGTCAGGAAACCGGGGTGTTTGGAAAGCATAAGCATCCCAGCTTCCCCTTGGATCGTTGGTCACCGAAACCGCTAGTAAGACTCTATTGTTAGACGGAAATTCGGCTAAGAACCATCTGTCGGCCAATTGATCATAAAGCAATATGGGATCTCCCGCAGAAGATTGCTGGACTTGGTTCCATATTGAATTTGCAGAAATTAAATTGCTCACAGCCTGCCCAGATTTATCATACACTCTAAAGAATGTGGCATTTACTATTTCAACAAAAAAGTCCCGACTGATATCTCCATTCACATCAGGAACACCAGCATTTACATTTGCCTCAGAGATGCCTTCGAAGTTGACTTTCGGAAGTATTTCATTCGCCGGCATCCGGAAGTGTTGATCGTTAAACAATGGATCAGGACCTTGCGGCAAAGCAGTGGGTAAATGATATTCGAGATGACGTCTTCCTGCGAAATTAGGAACATACGTAGGCTTATTTAACTTCCGGATTTTTAGTTTCAGGGTATCGGTAGGCAGCATGGAAACCATCTCATATAAGGGTTTCGTCCGACCTAATTTAATTGCATGACTGACTTCAGCGGTAAAATATTTTTGGGCCGATAAACTTCCAGGAACAGGAAGGCTTAGCGTAACAAATACGATCGATAAAATCGAATAAATTGACAAAATATTTGAATGCGGCTGGATTTTTTTCCCCATGCATCAAATCTATGTAAAAGAAGATTGAAATCCTCCACGAAATGCAATTCGGTCTTTTGCCTACCCATAGAGAATTTTAGTCCCACACTACCCTTTCTACGTCATTTGTATTATGAAGTTCATCTCTATTTATGGGTGTCTTTCGCATTGCAATATGATTCTCAGGAAAGGTTAGACTAGGATATCAGCGTACATTTTTTTAACAAAATGGTAGCGTATTAGACATACAAGCCAGACATTTTTTGAAAGGAAATTTGATCAGTTAGGTTTACAAATATGCCAATGAGTCTGTCAAAATTTTAGTGAGAGATTTAACTTCTAAACTGTGTTACTCTTCTTAACTTAAAATTATAAAACTGTATGTCAAACCAAAAACCAATTTCTTTCGTACTATAAGTTATCAAATAAGTTAATCATCTTTTTTGTAAAAGCATTTACTCCAATTCCTGATATTTCCCTAACGCGACTGCATCCTTAATGGCCTGTAGTGCATTTTGGTTTTTTAAATTTTCCCACACAGTAATAGTCGTTCGATTTGAAATAATTTATGCACTTATTATTTGACATTTGCTAAATCTGAATGTAAAATTTATATCAATTCATGTGATTTCCTTCTTACCTTTGATCCGATTTAAGTAACTGAGGGGATAAAGATTTTCTTTATTAAGAGTTACTTCGAGAACTAATTTTTTCACTTAATAAAATTGTATCATGACTAATGATCCTGAATTAAAGGCAATGGCGGAGGTATACGATGCTCTCCAAAACCTTGATGGGAGTACCCAAAAAAGAGTTGTAGAATGGGTAATGGCGAAACTTGAAAGCGGTTCCTCTAATGCAACCAAATCAACTGGTGCAAAACGTGGCCGTAAACCTGGTCAAAAAGCATCAAAAACTGTAGGCGCTAAGCGTGGACCAAAACCGGGTAAGAAGGCAGCTGCAAAAAAAGCTGCAGGCAAGAGAGGACGGAAGCCCGGCATAAAAGCAGCAGTGAGTTCAGGTGCCAAACGTGGCCCAAAACCAGGCTCTAAACGTGGTCGTAAAGCTGGTGCCTCGGATTCAACTACAGCAGCCGGTAAGCGAGGAAGACCAGCGGGTTCAACTCAAAAAGTATCCTCGAAAAAATCAGCTTCTAAAACAGGTCGAAGAGGAAGACCACGTAAAAATGTAGCGGCGACTCCAGGTACTGGAAGTAATGCTTAATCATTTCAATACCTAATTAAAAAAAAAGCCCGCTGTACACACAACGGGCTTTTTTCTTGCCATGGTTCGAAGCCTTCCTGGGTATTAATTAGCTAGATCAAAGAACAATTAATTTAAATGGATATACCTGTTGATTATGTTCTAATAAAACAATATAAAGTCCTTCAGATAATCCTAACGATGTAAGGTCCCATGTACCTTCTATAGTAGATATTTGATGTGCTCCAACATTACGTCCATCTACTGTCAATACCGAAAGGGAAGCATTAGAAGTTGGTAGTTCTTTCCACTTAATAATAACTCTTCCATTTGAGGGATTTGGTGTGATGGTGATATATGCTGAACCATCAGGTTCGGTAGTTGCGACAGAATGATTGATTACAATTGGTGACGCTGAAGCAAGTGTACATCCATGAGCATCAACAATCGAATAGGTATAACTACCAGGAAGCAATTCTTCTATATGTGACCCTGTAGCACCATTGCTCCAAGTTACGATATAGGGTGCTGTGCCTCCGCCGACAAGAACAGTGATGCTTCCATCATTCTGATCGACTCCGGTTGCATCTATTACCTCAATAATACTTACTGCTAGTTCACCTGGTTGTGAAATTCCAATAGTAATATTCATTACACATGAATTAGCGTCAGTAACCTGCACTGAATAATCTCCTGCAACTAAACCAGTGGCTTCGGCAGTTTGATTTGCACTTCCAGCCCATTGATATGTATACGGACCAATACCTCCGCTAACGGTCACCGCTGCTGTACCATCGGCATTTCCATGACATAAAGCATCAGTAATTATATTTTCTGAGGCTAATGCAGAAGGTTGTCCTACAGAGTAGGTAGATAAAATAGTGCAACCATTTGCATCGATAACAGATGATGAATGAGTTCCCGCTGGTAATTGATGGATTGAATTCTCAACTTGTGTAGGCCCACCGTTCCAGCCGTACAGATAAGGTGCAATTCCACCCATTGGCGTGAGTGTAATAGAACCATTTGCCTGACCAAAACAAAGATTATCAACCACTGAGGATGATCCTATCAGAAGTACTTCTGGTTGATCCACATTGTATCCTCCCAGGATTGAATTCCCCTGATCATCGGTCACATTTACAACATATGGACCTGCAATTAATTCTTCAATTGAAGGTGTATTGTAAGTGGTACCACCTGGCCCTGTCCATAGATAAGTGTAGTTTCCTGATCCACCATTTACAACGAGTATGATGCTTCCTGTAGAATCAGCATTGCACAAGACATTTGTAACAAGAGCGTCTAAATTAAGAACACTTCCACTTGAAGTTACTTCAACCTGGGAACAGGTCTGGCTTACTCCGCATCCGTTTTCTACGCTAAGACATACTTCATAAATTCCTGCAGCAGCATATGTATGTATCGGGGATTGATCGTTAGATGTCCCACCATCTCCAAAAGTCCAGGACCAACCTGTCAGATTGCTACCGGTAGACATGTCTGTAGTAATCATTGTCAGACTACTTGTCTGATATTGATAGTTAGCATTTGCTTCATTAATAAGATCTATTATTTCAACACTATCGATATTGGTACACCCGGTAACGTTGTGTACAACATTGATAAAATATAAACCCGGTGCATCAACTATCGGATTGTATGTAGTGCCGCCTGAAACAATATTTCCATCAAAAGTTGTCCAGGAAATAGTGTTCAAAGGATCACCACTTCCTTCTATCGTTGGCTGAGTGATTTCACAACTAATCGGAAGATCATCACCTGCGTTGACAGCAGGTAAAACAATGTCTGCTGTTGCTGTAAATGAAGAGGCTGTTTCACAACCGGAAGTAAGATCGAAAACCAATAAGTTATATGTGCCTGGTTCATTGATGGTAATAGTTTCCTGGTTGTTTCCCCCAACAATATTACCGTTAGTTGTGGTCCATTCGAAATCATAGTCTCCACTTCCACTCCATGCGAATCCAGTTAATGTGGTGGTCAGTTGTTGACAATTCAATTCCGGGCCCTGATAAATTTCGAGTTCAGGCGAAGGCAAAATTTCAATCTCGAAATCCTCCTCCCAGATACATCCGTTGTCATCTTCAACAGTGGCTGTTACAATTCCCTCAGAAAGGTTAATGATCTGGTTTCCGAAGATATCACCGCTTGATGCACTAATCAGATAATCACCTGTTCCTCCTTCTATGTATAGACTCACTGTGCCGTCTTCCTGATCGCAGTTCTCCGGTGTGGTTTCTGATTCAACTTCTAATGCATCCGGTTCACTCATGCTGAAGGCTTGTTGAAACGTGCAACCGTTATCATCGGTTACGATGACAGTGTAATTGCCAGCGCTTACATTGGAAAGGTCTTCAGTAGAGCTACCATTACTCCAGTCATATCCATAACCTGGTGTTCCACCTTCCATTTCAATATCGATACCACCATTAGAAGAACCATTGCATAAAGGTTCTTCGATCGTTGATTGCTGAAGTGCTATGGGTTCATCAGCACCGCCAACTATAATATTATCGAGAACAACCCATTTTCCTCCACTCTCTGTAATCGTAACAGAATACGATCCCGCTCCGACGTTATTTGTTGTAGGCCCATTATCTCCATTACTCCACTCATACGTAACCGGCGCTACTCCACCTGTGTAATCAACAGTGATAGATCCTTCTCCAAAACAAACAGCTTCTTGGACATTTTCAACAACACCTTCCAATGAACAGCTTTGAATAAAACTACTCCATGTACTCGCTGGAACCTGGCCCAATTCCCAGATAGAATAATCGGAACAAACCGCATATAACGTTGGATAATAACCTATTTGATATTGATTATCCTGGTTCTGACCAACCTGTAAGTCGATGATTGGAAATGGGATAGCTTCTACCCAATTTCCTTGTGAAGAACCTGTATTACCCAACAAATCTGCCATACCCGTATTTTGATCTGCTTCAATGTAGAATAGCATAGCTGTATTGTCGCCTGCGGGACCATGTTCTTCCCATACTGTTTCCAAGGCGCCCGTCAGCATATAATTCCAGCATGGACCACACCATGTGGCTGAAAATTTAAGAATTACCATTTTGCCCTGATCGAGGTAATCATACAGTGTATGCGTATTTCCATCGATGTCTGTCAATGTCCAGTTTGGAGCAGTAGATCCATCTGGGAGCTGCGCATGCACTATAGAGGTTATTCCTAAAATGAAGATGAGTAAAAGGGAGAGTAGATGTTTCATTTCAAATTGTAATTTTTTAGACCTTTATTTTTAGACCTTTAAATGTAACTGATTATAAAGAGATAACACAATAATTGCTAATATCAAATTGAAAGCAAGGAATTAGTAACAATTTTAAAATGTGAAGGTGAGGCAAAGCAGAGAAGCTACCTCAGATCAGTAGTAGTCGGTAGTATCAGGGGAGTTATAAATTTGATTAAACTTGTACAATGAGTGCTTTGGAATCATCATCTCACCCTATTCGGCCTGAAGTCCACCAGGATGTCCATCCGGAAATTGATTTTACAAAACCAGAACATCAACTTTTATCATGTCCCAAGTGCAAGCATTTTATAAGTGGGAAGGATATAAATATTGAAAAAACGATTGCCAAGTGTGCAAAGTGCGAACATGTATTTGGTTTTGAGCATGACAATGATTCAGCACGCCTAAAACCGGTGGACCTGGCACCGGAGGGTATTGAAATCTTAAAGCTTAAATCAGAACTGGACATTCGATTGAAATGGATAGATACCACCTCAAAGGGAGGGAGATGGGTTCTAACCCTGTTTGCGGGACTATGGAATTTAATTGTACTCCCAATTGCCGTTGGAGCCATCGTTTCGGGGACGTGGGGCATATTATTATTTCTATCCTT
>JAYUXX010000453.1:0-2998 GCA_043752765.1 Saprospiraceae bacterium
GCTTTATTCTTGGTGGTACGTGCTTTCGGCATTCTGCGTATCCAGTCGAGTTCTTTTTTCATCAACTGTTTTGCTTTCTCCTGAGAAGACTGCATAGATTCATTGAGGAGGGCCTTCTTCTCCAGGTAGTCAGAATAATTACCCTGAAAGCTTCTCAATTTACCACGATCCAATTCGATAATCTGGTTGCAAACGCGATCAAGGAAATACCTGTCGTGGGTCACCGTCAGGAAGGTCTTATCGGGCTGTTGAAAATAACTCTCGAGCCATTCCACCATGGACATATCTAGGTGATTGGTCGGTTCATCGAGCACCAGCACATCCGGTTTTTCAAGAATGATCATCGCAAGAGAGAGACGTTTTTTTTGTCCGCCCGACATTTGCGAGATCTTTTTTTCCGGGTCATCGAAATGTAGCTGATGGAGAAGCTGCATCATCTTCGATTCGATATCCCATGCATGGTGATCATCCAATTTGACTGCGGCTTTTTGCATAGCCACTTCATCTCCAAGCAATGAAGCCTTGTGATGCTCAGCCCAGGCTTTGATTTCGGGAAGGTCTATACTCATCAGGGCTTCCATAATGGTGTCATGACCGGATAGGTCAGGCTCCTGATCAAGGTAGGCGATACGAATACCTGGCACGACCAGGACTTTAGCATGTTCTCCCTCTGCCGAGATCACACCACTCATGATCTTCATCAATGTGGTCTTGCCACTTCCATTTTGAGCAATGAGCGCAATTTTATCACCCCGGTTGACCCGCAGTTCAATCTTGTCTAATAACATTTTATCCCCGTAAGACTTGGAGACAGCTTCAAGTGTGATATAATTCATTACTGCAAAGATGCAACTCTTAATGGTGGCATGGAAAAGGAGCGGGTAGAAAGGGCCAAAAAGAAGCCACTACACAAAACATGTAGTGGCCTCAAATTTTTAAGCGTGGTGAAAGGACTTTAGTTCTAAAGCCAGGACGTTAAACTATTCTCATTGGCCTATTGTCCTTGGTTTTTAATCTTTTTCCTAACTCTTATGATTGATCGACATAAGGTCTTTCATAATATGGAGTGTCTCTTCAATATAAATATCCTTCCCCAGCGTTTCCATCCAGGCCTGGTTACGACCTACTTTCGAAGAGTCAGCCTCAATCGCCGGAAGATCAAATGCAAGATTTTGTGGCTTCAGATTTTCAATTGGGCCAAACGCCTTCTTGAATTCCATTGATTCTTCTTCCCTTGAACGGTCCAGCGCACGATATTCATCAAGATGTAATGGGAGAATAGTCTCATCACGCGTTTCTTTTATTCTCAATGCATTCGCAATTACTTTCTCAAACTGAGGAGACGCTTTAATTCTGTTTTCGCTATTTCTTTTTAAGTTATCAAGCGCATTTAGTTTTACAATATCCTGGCTGTAAGGTACAGGAGTAATCTCCGTCCATTCCATTGGATAATTCAGCTCCTTTTCACCCGATACAATAAATTGTTGATTGTCCGGAAAATTAATGTCAGGGATTACCCCTTTCAATTGTGTGGAACCACCATTAATCCTATAAAATTTCTGGAGGGTTAATTTGATATCTCCGAGAGGTTTAAGTTCATCAAACCCTTGGACAGCTTTATCAAGATCAAAAAAACGTTGCACTGTTCCCTTCCCAAATGTGGATTGACTACCGACAATCACTGCACGTCCATAGTCCTGAAGAGCGGCAGCAATAATTTCTGAAGCACTCGCACTTTGCGTATTTACCATTACAATCAATGGGCCTGTGTAGACAACGTTATCATCCTTATCATTAAGGATGTTTGGCGCAGTACTTCGACCTTTAACCTGAACAATTGGTCCATTCTCAATAAACAATCCCGACATCTGAACGACATCATTCAATGATCCCCCACTGTTGTTACGGAGGTCAAGTATAATACCCTTCACATTCGCTTTTTTCAATTTTTCTACTTCGATAGCAACATCTTCAAACGAAGAACGTCCATCGGGATTTTCAAAGTCCGCATAAAATTTCGGAAGAGTGATATAACCAACATTACCAACCTCGCCTTCAAGCTCCATGATGGCCGACTTTGCAAAACCTTCATCCAGGATTACCTCATCCCTCACGATTGGAATTTCTCTTACTGAGCCATCAGTTTTCTTGACTGTCAGAGTTACCTTGGTTCCCTTTGACCCTCGTATCAATCCAACAACTTCATCAACTAGCCATCCTGTCACATCTACGGGTTCTACTTCTTTCTCTTGTTGAACTTTAAAAATCTTATCATCAACCTCAAGTTCTTTTTGTTTCCATGCTGGTCCACCCGGAATGATCATTATAACTTTTGTGAAATCACCATCCATCTGTAGTCGTGCACCTATACCTTCCAGTCGGCCCGACATATTGATGTCAAAGTCTTCCTTTTCTTTTGGATTAAAGTAATCCGAATGGGGATCGAATACATTCGTCACACTATTCAAATACATTTCAAATCGATCTGAGCGGCGAACCTTGTCAAGCCTTTCATACCAATCATCAAAAACCTCTTTTACATCAGCACGTGATTCTGCTTCAAGTTCGGCTACAGATTTTACACCGCCTTCGGGTTGCTCTTTAAGTTCTTCCTGAGTTTTAATTTTTTCTGCAAGTCGAGTGAGCGTTTCATATTTTAAATACGAAACCCAGAATTCTTTTAACTCCGCATCATCTTTTGCCCATGGTCTTTTTTCACCATCAGTTTCAATGACCTCTTTAATTGTAAAATCAAAGGGTTGATCTAAAATCTCAGAATACCACTTGCGGGTTTTTTCGATCCCCTTATTGATCCGATCATACGAAAGGTCAAAGAATCGCAAATTGTAATCTTGCAGCGCATTATCAAGACTGTCCTGGTAATCATCCAGTAAGTCTAAATCCCCGATCGTCAGGAACCGTTTAGGTCCATCCAAACGGTCTAAATACGTATCGAAAAGTCTACGGGAAAACTCATCATTCAACTTGACATCCTGAA
>JAYUXX010000454.1:0-2994 GCA_043752765.1 Saprospiraceae bacterium
GCTACAGCGAATGGGCGCTAAAATAGAAGGCCTGGGTTCAAATCTGCTGCACATCGAAGGCGTGGAAAAACTCGGCGGCACAGAACACCGTTGCCTGCCAGACATGATTGAAATCGGTTCGTTCATTGGTCTCGCGGCCATGACACAGAGCGAAATCACTATAAAAAATGCAGGCATTGAGCATCTGGGCATCATCCCGCATACTTTCGAGCGGCTGGGCATTCAGATCGAAAAAAAGGGCGATGATCTGTATATCCCTGCTCAGGAGCATTACGAAATCCAGACATTTATTGACGGTTCTATTCTTACCATTTATGACGCGCCCTGGCCAGGTTTCACGCCTGATCTGATGTCCATTGTTTTGGTGGTAGCCACGCAGGCACGAGGTTCTGTGCTCGTACACCAGAAAATGTTTGAAAGCCGGTTGTTTTTTACGGATAAACTGATAGATATGGGCGCGCAGATCATTCTTTGCGATCCGCACCGCGCAACCGTTATCGGGCTCGACCGAAAATACCCGCTTCGGGGCATTGAAATGACCTCACCGGATATTCGCGCAGGACAGGCTTTACTGATTGCAGCACTATCTGCCAAAGGGAGGAGTGTGATACACAATGTACACCAGATTGACCGGGGATATCAGCATATTGATACACGATTGAATGCTATTGGTGCTAAGATTACGCGGTTGTAACATTAGGGTGTGTCTGAAAAATGCTCACCAGGTTAAAAACACATTTTTTGGAACCTGTTCTGCGCGTCTTTTTCAGGCAATAGAACACCGCTATTCCCCGAAAAAGATACACTTGACCAGAACCCAAAAACTGTATTTTCAACTCCGGCAGCATTTTCAGACACACCCTAGAACATCAATATTCTGCAGCTCTCTCACTTTGTAAAATATGTCTTTCAATATGGAAAACGTAGAAACGAAAGGTATCTCCAAGCCTTAATTTGATAAATTTAGATAAGGATATCGATGTTTTGGTTTTCACTAAATCTATAGACTTAGCCTGATCCAATAATAATTTTAAAAGTTCCTGTTGCTTTAAAAATCTGTCGAGCGTTAATAGCGTTAATGTAGAATTCAATGGGTTTTTGTCAGACGGGGACTTCATTTTTTTGATTTTGCCATTATTCGCTTTCATTAAATTGGCAAAGTAATTTCCAATAAGTCCACTTTTAAATACATAAGATTTGGTGCAAGCTTTACTGGCTAGAATTTGTTTCTCCATTTCAGGCAAGTAAAAGTCTCCGTATAAATTTAAATGCTCAATACATTCTAAAATGCTCCATTCTGTCGGGCTTTTTTTATAATTCAATTGGAAAGGACTGAGCGATTTGAATTTTTTAACTGAATGTATTGAATTTTCAGTCAAGTCTAAAAGTTCCCTTAGCAATAATTCTGTTTGGATTTGCATATTATCTAATTTTATGCAAAGGTTGGACGTGATTATTTGCTGAATGTTGATTGAAGTCAAGAATTTCGAATACGGCTCAAAGTTTCAGGTTTCATCCTGAGGTATGAAGCAATATACTTTAGTGGTATTTGTTGAAACAAATCGGGACTTCTTGCCAGAACCCGCTTTAATCGCTCAGATGGCGACGAAATAAGCAAATCTATTTCCCTGTCTATTTGTTGCGTAATTAATATCTCCAGCAACTTGGTATATTGATATATGTTTTCGTTATTTTCATTAACAAGTTTAAAGAATTCGATCTTAGGTATAATATTTATTTTACTTTTTCTTATTGCTTCTATGTAAAATTCGGAAGGAGTGGATTTTAAAAATGAACTTAAAGAATTAATTAATGACCCTTCATATCCAAGCCTTATAGTTTGCTCTTCAAATTCTGACAGGTAAAAAACCCTTACTGCCCCTTTTTTAATTAAATAAAGATTTCTCTCATAATCACCTTCTTTCAATAGAAATTCTCCTTTCGAAAAGATCTTTTCTATAGCAATTACGTCAAACGATTTTATAACTTTTTGGATAAACGCCTCTTCTGGGGTCATTAGCCAGGATATTTTAGGTCGATCTTGTTAGCAACTTATTATTGAGCATTCTTAATATAATTAGGCGATTCACATTCCTGCCAGTATTCTACAATTTTCATGATGGTGGCCTTTAATTTGTCATAAGTGTGCGGTTTGACAAAAAATCCTTGAATAGACCTTGAATAGGCATTAATAACATGTTCCTGTTCGGCACTGGTAGAAAAGAAAAGATAGGGGATGGATTTTAACCTCAAATCTTCATTGTTGTGGATCTTTTCTCGTAACTCCATGCCATTCAGCTTAGGCATATTGATGTCAGAAAGCACCAGGAAAGGTTCAATGTCTGTATTTGTTAAATACTCCAGGGCCTTCACACTGTCGCCAAAGAAAACGAGTTCATTGTTGTAGTTCAATTCTTTAAAGATTTCAACCAGAATCACCTGATCGTCCATGTCGTCTTCAATTATTACAATTGGGCCAGTTTTGTTCATTGGAATGAATATTTAGTTGAGCTTGGTTCTTGTAACCAATTATTATGATTAAAGCACTTAGAGTGCAGATTGTAAAACCATCTCGCTACTTCCGCCAGCGCGCCAAATGCTTTTGAACTACCTCCTTATTGTCCCGGTAAACTTTTGCACCCCGGGTGGCAGTCACAATGCTGCAGGGCACCTCCCTGGCTACCTCCCGTTGCGAGCAGCCCCGGTCCAAAGCCTCAAAAATTCGCCAGCGCTCAAGCATCATAGCCCGTTCGTGTTCGGTGAAAGTTAGCAGAATCAAATCGTTGAAATCACTTTCGTTCAATTGAGGTTGAAAAAGTTGATATAGCATGATACGGGCGAGATTGATGGAATAAACGAAGGGCGAATTTCGGGAAGGTTTTTGAGATTTTTGTCAAAATGTAATACCCGGCCATGACGCGACTAAAAGGGAACGCGGCTAAAGGGAACGCGGATGACGCAGATTTGGCGGATTTACACGGATTTTAAAAATCT
>JAYUXX010000455.1:0-2993 GCA_043752765.1 Saprospiraceae bacterium
TGTAGATCTATCCAAGTTGCACATTGATCTGGCGATGGAAACTCCTAAGCGTCAGGTTAAGATTAGCAATGATTCTGAAGGGTTAAACAAATGCTTACCTGGTTTAAATCTTATAAGATAGATATCAGCCAGATCACTATGGTTATGGAGCATACCGGACTTTATAGTTTTTGCCTTGAGAAGTTTTTGTACCAGGAGGGTATCTGTTTTTGTAAAGTCAATGCCGTTGATATTAAACTTTCACAAGGCGTAACCAGGGGCAAATCAGATAAAATGGATGCGCTACGGATTGCTATATATGGAAGAGAAAAGTATGACAAATTGAAGGCAGAGAAACCCATTTCAAATGCTCTGCAAGAGCTTAAAATGCTCAATACTTCAAGATCACAGCTGGTTCGTACCCGATCGTGTTTAAAATGTGCCGTTAAGGAGTTTCAAAACATCGGAATGAGCGACCGGGACATGGCATTGCAGGCTGAATTAAAGGTGATTAAAGCATTAGACAAGGAAATTAAAAAATTAGAGGACCGAATAGAGGTTGTGATCCACAGGAAGAAGCCTTGGCTGAGAATTACAGATTGTTAAAAAGTATTAAAGCAGTCGGACCTGTGCTGGCATCAAATACAATTATTGCAACACACAATTTTGAAAGATTTTCACAGAGCCGAAAATTTGCTTGTTATTGTGGGATAGCACCCTTTGAACATACTTCGGGTAGCAGCATTAGGAAAAGGACCAAAGTCAACCATTTTGCCGATAAACAATTAAAAACCTTGCTGGATCTTTTTGCAAAATCCGCAATAGGGTGTGATCCTGAAATGAAGACTTTCTACAAAAGGAGACTTGAACTCGGGAAGTCTAAAATGAGTACGATCAACATTATCCGAAATAAAATAGTGGGTAGAATGTTTGCTGTTATCAAGCTTCAGACCCCGTATCTGAAAGAATATTTGATGGCATCGTGAGTATAATTTGGTAAATTCCTAACCTTAGAATACAGAAAAGGCGGAAGCGGCAGAAAGGCAGAAGCGACTTATTGTTTTTCAAATGTTCCACCCTCTGAACCCCAAGAGTATTGGCCTACATCCCCAGCTGATCCAAAAGCATGAAATCTCCAGGTTCCATTTGCAAGGTTACTAATTTCCACTTTAATCTCTGTTGCTCCTCTCCAATTTTCTAGTGGTAAATGAAGATTATTTTCAATATTCAAGATTTTAAAATCCGTGATATTTCCATTTTCTATTTTTTCAAATTTGACTTTAGGAATACTATGTATTTTACCTGTGCCAAAATTATAATTAATATTAAAGTTTATTCGCTGATTCAGTGTATCGTAATATACATGATAAAGGTTCATTAAAATCCTTTGATCATTGCTACTTATTTCTTTCCATTCCTCTCTAGTACTATTAAAAGCTAGAAAGTAGGATAAATCGTCTCTCAACTTAGAAGGTTTAAATTGTAATTTTTGGTAAATCAAGACCAATTCTGGAAGCTTTTTCAAATTAATCCGGTGTGATAAGTTTCCGTCCATTGGATTGCTTAATTTACTGATTACACGGAATGCATAGAATTCAAGTTCTTCATCGTACATAAGAGGCATTACCAAGTCGAGCAGTTCAGATTGCTTTTTAGCTTGATATTCCGTGTCGGAAAAATTAGTAATTATAGAATTATTTCTAAAATAAATAAATCGAACGGCGTTGCTGAGAAAAGCTAAGGCTTGGCGCCTTTCTATTATGGATAAATTTTTATTTAATGACTTATCTAGCAGGAATTCGATTCCTCCCATTGATAAAAATGTCGAGTCCTCTGAAATGCCATAAATACTTGCACAATCTTCATAGTTAGTTTCTCCTTTACATTGTATTTCACGATATACTTGACTAGCACGCCATGTGTCTTGAATAATTTCTCTTTCTACAATCCATTCCAAAACTGTAAAATGCAGAAATCCCCAACCACAATCTTCGTTTGGCAAGCAGCGGATATTAAATTCGTTTTTATTTTCTTCGAGCCATTTAAATAATGCTTTATTCCTCTTTTTGGGTGTAGTCAGCTGATTTAACCGGAAAACAGAATCAACCCGGCTCTTTATGTTTATAATTCTATTGATAAATTCATCCCATTGAGCTTTGGTACTAGCAGGTTCATAAAAGTTATTGGAAAGATGGGTATTTGGAGGATAGGATGTAAAAGTATCGCTAATGAAAAATCTAAAACCTGAGTAAAATGGTACTGAAATGCTGTCGGTAAACTCTGAAATAAAAATAATGATCTCATCAGCAGATTTTAAGTCATTATACCACTGGTTATATGGTAAGTTGCCATCATCCAGGGTATCAATATTTAACCTTATCCTGAGTGTGTCATTAAACCCACTCTGGGAATGAATGTCTTTGGATAGAAACACATGTATGTCGTTATCCTGTAATAGAAATTTTGCCTGAACTATTTTTTCAGAGTTAGATACTAATTCCACAATGGGCAATGAAATTACGACTTCGGCAAATACCTGACAAAAACATATCCAGGGTAAAATCAGAAGTATGCTTAACCCCCTAAATTTATTATTGGCATTCATGATTTTTTAGAACTCTTTTTATTTTTTGATATTTGCTTGTATCCTGCTGCTAAAGTCTCATTTTTTTGGCCTTTAACTTCGGGCATTTCATTTTTCAACGGTTGTTCACGTTCTCCACCAATCCATTTATAAACTAAAACGGTCAATCCCGGCAGAGCAAACTCCATGGACATATCCTTATGCTCCCAGGGGATTGATTCAATCGCGACATTTTCTCTTACCTCTCTGTCATGACCCCAATATTTTCCTTTATCCGAATGTTCAATTAATTGCCACGATCCCTCTTTTTCTTCAGTACCCATTCTATACTGCGGTCGATCCACAGGAGTCATATTCAGAATTACCAGTACCCGATCATTTTGGTCATTGCCAATCCGCTCATATGCCAACACACTTTGTTGCCAATCAT
>JAYUXX010000456.1:0-2989 GCA_043752765.1 Saprospiraceae bacterium
CCGCTACAAAATTTCGCATGGAGATCACAGAGAAAAAATAGAGATCAAGGAGTTTAATCACCTGTATAGGCTTACAAAATCACCTGATCACTCCATCACCCGATCACTCCCTCACTCCATCACTCCATCACCCGACGCTGCATATCGGGCATCAGGAGGTTATTTAGCGAAAACCATTAGCTTTTCCCCGGTACTTTTTCTGTTGTGATTCCCGGTTTTCGATTTAAGAACTCATTGTACAATAATGTTTGTCTCGATTCAAGAGGTACATTCCAACCCTCAATAAAAAGATATTTAATTTGTGTAGCGGGTTCGAAAGGATCACCCGTAGACACAAAAAGATTTGCTTTTTTTCCTGCCTCGATCGAACCAACCTGATCCGAAACGCCAAATATTTCAGCAGGAATAATTGTTATAGCTTTAAGAGCTTCCGCTTTTCCCATCCCATACGCTGCTGCAAATCCCGCATTGAACGGAAGATTTCGAGCGTTTTCAGCATCATCTGTTCGCAAAGCAACTTTAACACCTGCATGATGCATAATCCCGGCATTTTTATAGGCCTGATCATACCGATCAGAATCTCTCGAAGGCATTGACAAGACAGGACCAGTAATCACGGGTATACCTGCAGCAGCAATCGTATCAGCTACTCGCCAACCTTCGGCTACTCCTGTGAGTATTGCCTTGATCTTATTAGTCTTTATCCAACGAATGGCTGAAAGTATATCGGATTCTTTATTGACTTCTATCATTGCAGTCATTTCACCCTTCAATGTAGAAACGAGTGCCGCCAGTTCCGGATTGTAATCCGCATTTCCTTGAGTTGCAGAATCTATAGAAGCATACGTTTTTACTCTTGACCAGGTATCATTCAATTTTTTAATTGCCTTGTCCCCTTCTTTTTTTACGTCTTCATCCGTTCGCTTATCCCACCTGCCTCTTCTTCCCGTTGAAGGAAAATTGATAACAATAGCTTTAAACCCTCCAAACATTTGTTCAGGCGTATACCCATGTAAATGTATCAAGGCAGCGGTGCCTGGAAATAAACCTCCGGTAGGATAAGTAATAACTGATGTCACTCCACTTACTCGTGTTACAGGAATTAAAACACTATTTGGATTCACTGCCGTCAAAGCATCCATCTCCGGAGTGAGTTCTCCAATCTCATCATAATCCTTCGTGACTGAAATAGATTCAATTTCCTGAAGACCTAAATGTGTACCACCATCCACCATGCCGGGATAGATAGTCAGTCCTTTGCAATCAATTACCTGAGCATCGGAAGGTATACTGACTGACGTGCCTACATCAGCAATGATACCATCACGAATGATGACCGTAGCATTTACAAGTGTTCCTTTCGTCACAGTCTCAACAGTAGCATTGATCAGGGCAACTGTAGTATAAGTTGATTTCTCTACCTGCTGTGCAGTAGATATAAATGACCACATCCAACAAATGGAAAGCACATATAAAGACAAATATTTTTTCATGATCTATTACTATCAATGACGATTTGAAAATATAAAATCAGTATCTCTCATGCATCCGTCTACCTCTTCCTGTCCATAATACGTAGGAGTTGTTTCTTCCGGATCAATGTAGATGCGCATATCATTTGGATCTTTTTCGATATCAAAACGAACCACACCTTCAACAATCGTCATTTCAGGAATGGTGTAAATAGAAAGGGGATGATGAGAAAAAATCGCCAGGTCACCATCTTTTCCAACTTCAATCGAACCTACTTTCTGATCAATACCTAGTTGACGCGCCGGGTTAAAGGTTATCAGAGCAAGTGCCTCATCGTCTGATAGTCCACCATATCGCTGCGTTTTAGCTGCTTCATGAAACATATGTCGGATCAATTCTCCACTGTCACTATTGATCGAAGTGACGACACCATTACGGGTTAGAATTGTTGCATTCTACGCAGTGGAATAATATACTTCAAATTTATAAGCCCACCAATCTGAGTATACCGATGCCATAGCTCCATATGCAGCCAATTCCGGAGCCACTTTAAAACCCTCATTGACATGTTGAAACGTAATTTTTTTGACACCAAAGTCTTTCAGGACATTTAACAACATCAATATCTCATCTGCACGGTATGAATGGCATTGCACAATAATTTTGCCATCCAGAATATCAGCCATCGTCTGATATTGTTCATTATAAACAGGTGGTGGTGTTGTAGGAGTTTTACCTTTTGCACTGTTATATTTTTTCCATTTATCTCTGTAGATTAAACCTTGCTGGAAAGCATCGCGAATGACACGCTCCACACCCATTCTTGTGCGGGGTTGTACACCGCGACCTTCTCCATGAGTGCGGATTGGATTTTCACCGAGCGCAAATTTTATCGTACGCGGAGCATCCTGAAATATAAATGTTGTAGGATCCATTTCGCCGTAACGGTGTCTGATGGTTTGGCATTGACCGCCAATTGCATTTGCGGATCCATGCATGGCATGTGAAGTTGTAACTCCACCCGCAAGTGCTCTGTAAATAGATATATCAAAAGGATCAATAGCATCACCGACTTTCACTTCAGGGGTTACAGGATGAGTTCCTTCATTAACTGCATCGATCCCGATATGAGAATGAGCATCAATAATCCCGGGCATCACAAATTTCCCCTTTCCCTCAATCTCTCTGATATCTGATGGAGATTTAAGGTCTTTTCCGATGGCTACAATTTTGCCTTTTTGCACCAGAATATCCGATTCCACAAGGGTTCCTTTTGTAATCGTAAGTACTGTAGCATTTCGAATGATCAAGTCTCCTACCGGAGCCTGGCTAATTCCTGCAATACAGAAATTAAGAAGTAAAATGAAAAAAGATATTTTCATACTAAATAATTGATGCATGTTTAATCTGGCTTTGTTGTACGTTGCCCTTCAACAGGAAAGGCACCTAACTCACCGGCTAACACCTGACCAGCGAATGTCTCTCCCTGTAAGGTTAAATCAAATTCGAGTTTGAT
>JAYUXX010000457.1:0-7345 GCA_043752765.1 Saprospiraceae bacterium
TAAAAAAATGCAGCTATTGGGATAAGCTGAGCAGGATAATCAAGGGCATAAAATATATGTCTGTTCTGGATACTGGATTCTACATTAAAGGTGAACAAACAATAACCAAAATAGAGAGCCGTAATAACGCCTGTCCCCAAACATAGCTTCATCAAATTCTTGCGTTTTATTTCTTTTTCAAAAAGAATAAATGCTACAGGTAGCAATAAAGGCCATATGACCTGAGCGATGGTCAGGAAGAGATAAGTAGCCATCGTTTGATATTCTGAATACCTTGGATTCGTTAATGATATCCATAACAATCCTTCCACAAATTGCTGTACGCCAAAAACAATGGGAATACTGGTCAATGCATAATGTGCAGGTTTTTTAACATTGAGGGCAGATGCAACACCCACGCCGGAAAGTACGATACCGGCAGTAATGCTGGCTGTAGCGGAAAAACACATAATGAACCGATTGAAGTAAAAGAATGGCCTCGAAACTACTAAACTTTTTCTGAACTTTATTTCAGCTTGTTTGTTTATGGCCTTTTACATCTAGGTTCCTTTGTCTTCGGACGGAGCATTACTGTGGAAGTTTTTGTTCTATCGACTTTAATAAAGTTAGCTGTTCTGCCTGCGCTTCATATAATATTTTCATTTGCTCCTTTACAATCAGATCCATTTTTTGATGCAGACTCCGAATTTCCAATTCTGATTTCAGGTTAACCAGATAATCATTTTCTGCCCGTGTTCGATCTTTTTCAGCCTGGCGATTCTGGCTCATCATGATAAAAGGCCCCTGGAATGCAGCTATCGTCGAAAGAAATAAATTCATCAGGATAAATGGGAAGGGATCAAATTGTAAACTGAGTGCAACCGAATTGAATATAAGCCAGGAAATTAAAATAAAACTGAAGGTGAGAATAAATCTCCAGCTCCCACCAAAGCTGGCTACAGCATCAGCAAGTCTTTGACCCAGGGTGAGTGGATCGTCATCCGGATTTTCAAGAGACTGATTAATTAATTTTTCTTCCTTGATACTATCATCTACGATCTGATGAAGCTTCGTACGGTGCTTCAATTCCAGGTCACGATATTTTTCGACATCTCTGTTTCGCATATAGGATTTCTTATAAAATTGAAAATTGTATTGGTATAGAACATAAACAATGCTCACTACAATTGGTTGGTGTATTCACATTTGATTAGGTCTTTGTAAGGCCTTAAAATTTGCAAAGACATTTCTATATACAGCATCCATAAAGAAAAATACGCACTGTTATTGAAAACGTTCGTGTAAAATATCCGTAAACGTTAAACCATTATGTACCTCTATTTTTACAAAAACAATCTCAAAGACGCGATTAATGATTTGACAACATAACCTCTTGCCGAGAAGATTTTTTGTAGAATTTTTAGGTGACTTTAAGGTCTCTAAGTTCTAAAACTGCGCAGAAAATTATACCCTTCCATTTTTACCGGGTATCCATTTATTGGTTACGACTCAAATTTTTCAAACTCATCTATTTTGTCCAACTCAAATATCGTCACACCATCCTCACGAAAATGGTACGGTATTTTAAATTTTGCATTCCATTCAATTTCATTTACTGTATAAGAACTTTTTGCCTGAAATGTCTGGCCTGCCGTTTCATTAAATCCACGAATCATGACCAGTAATTCCATTTGAGAAAAAATAAATTCGTCCCGGTTTAATCCATGCAAAGGACTTGATTCATTTATATAGTGGACAAGGGTCCAGTTGAGAGGGAAGTAGGATATCTTATTATTTTCTAATTGCAGAGTTTGATATTTGCGGGTTTCTTTTCCGTTGACTTCAACGATTATATTCATTAAAACTCTTGCTTCCAATTCGGTTAAATTATGATCACGTTGATTCGCTACGCGAAACATCAGTGCATATCCATCTTTATAGGGAACATACACAATATTTTTTGAAAACCGGATTCCATGCAGGGGTTTTGAAAAATGACCATACATTAATCCTGTAAAGATGGCAAAGCTCATCAATCCGATCAGTGCTTCCGAAGCCGCTACTGCACTTACAACTGATGATAAGTGTTACAGTGATCCATAGCCGACTGTTGTCAATGTTTGCGCACTAAAAAAAGTAGCGATAAAGAAACGGTTTTTTACTTCATAGTCCGGTGTCATGCCGATCCCGTCAAAGTCAACCAACAAATAAATCATTGCAAAAAAAAAGATTGATGAGCCTATACCCACCAAATACAAATGCGAAATATTTAAGCCAGGTCGTGCTGATTAGGTTATGAAATAACGATTTCCGCTCGCCTACCCGAATGACATTAAACGATCCATCTTTATTAATGATTCGTTTACTATTCTGAGCGTATTGGTTGGTAAATCCAAATTCATCCCCTTTATTCTCCGGTCTATTGAATCGCTGCTGAATATGTTCTTTGATGGTCAACATTTATTCTAATTTTTTGTAACGTAAAAATGCAGTGGTATGGCATTTTCTTATAGAGAACTTTTCTTTTCGAAAACATATACCATTAACATAGCTAGAAGGGGAATTGCCGCAACCAACACACTAATCCATCTTTGTTTTAATGGAAAACGAAGTAGTAAACTTCCACCTAGAATAACAATCATTGCGATGAGCAGCCAACTATTAAAATTAGTACTTGCACCAAAACTGGATCTGAATTGTGATCCAGAAGAGATCAATAAGATCAGCAGGACCATCGATGATCCAGAAATAGCCAGAATAAAAAAGACATAGTGAATTGAATATTTAACTCCAAGACTTCTTTATCCCACCTTTTCCCATGGTTTGAAAGCATTCTTCACGTTTCTCAGAGGGGAACGCAATTCCGAAAGAGTAAAAAAGATCTGTGTACGTCAGACCCTTTTCCAGTGGTTTTCTCGCACGCTCAAACAATAAATCATTCATATCGAATGTTTCGATAGGTTTTCCGGTTTGGACATCATGGAAGGCAATGTTGTCAGGCAACAACGTATGCAGACGATACACTGACACAAATTCTTCTGTTAGTGTAAATGGAGCTCCGTGATGCTCAACTTCAGAATCCTTTATTCCACTGATGACTTCACCCTTGCCTACCCTTCCCCACATCTTGTATAATTTTTCTCCCATGAGTCCCCACCAATTTGCATTCATTGCAATTTCGAGAGCCGGATGTGGAAGAATAGCTGGTGTCCATTCGATCGTATGAATCTTCGCCATCAAAGCGCAATTGACGAGCCTTGCGGTATCAAAGAGTTGATCATTTGTCCAGTCAGGAAATTTTCGACTTAGTTCGTCGCAAATTGAATTGTGTTCAAGTGCAAATAGCGTGTGTAATAGTTCAAGGCCAGTCCACCAGTTATCAGTGAATCCTGATATGGGAATACCGCGATGATCTTTCGGAAGGAAATGGTCAGTGTCGCTATCTTCTACATGGAGTTTACCATTGATTGCTGTACCCCGCAAGACTTGTGTTTGTGATTCAGAACTGCCATAGATCTGTGATCCATCCCACCAGTGTGTGTTTTTGTTTTTATAGGTAGGAAATTTTCTGTCTATCTCATTGAGCGGTGTATCTGCTAATGTGCGATGCACACGCATCTTATCTTCAGACCAGTCTTCGCCCGGAGGCAGTGGCACCTCCACATGATCTTCGCTGTCGAAGTGACCAAACCAATCATGCACCATAAATTGTATCCATGGAGCGGCTAATAGATTTACGATAGTCGCCGATTTGAATTCAGTGCGTTTCATTAATTTTTCACTGATCAGACGGGGATTTGGTGTCATGAGTTCTTCGTCTGTCGGAGAGGCTGTATGCTCCCGGGCTACGTTTCTTCCCATGCGCATACCTGTGCATCCCATGAGAGGTTGTTCAAGGTCATTGAACTTACCATCTGAATGTCGAATGGCCATGTATTTGGTATTGTGGAATGGACAGGATTTTTTATCACCCTGATGCTCGGGTGATAGATATGTATCATGTAAATTTTTAGCCCTTAGCTCATATCGGTATGAGAGCAGATTTATAATGCCGATCCATTTGGGAAGGCGGTGCCATGCAACTACCTTATTAACACCTTTAAAGACACCAACAATGAAACGTTAAGATGGAGAGAGTTTCATCTGATGAAGGTTTGATTCGTTTGGATGGTGAAATTAATATATCCTCCCTTATCCCAACTTAGTTTGTTTAATGCATGATTTACAATGGTGTTGAGATTTTCGTAACCCATGCCTTGAACGTGGGTACGAAGTGGCTCTATTGGAAACTGAATAAGGGAGGCTGCAGAAAAATCTGAGATAAGTCACGTGCTGTACAAATTTAATTCGTCTCCATCCATGTTGATGGTCTTTTCAAACTCAAGACCAATCTTATTGAGCAACCTGATCGATGAATAATTATCCTTTGTAGTGATGGCAACAATCCTCTTTAGTTGAAGAGACTCTCGTGCGTAAGCCAGGGTAGCTTGCGCTACTTCAAAAGCGTAACCCATTCCGGCGTATTCAGGAAAGAAGGCGAATCCAATATCAATATCCTCCATAAAATCCCTTTTGACCAGACCACACATGCCGATAGGTACTTCGGTTAACTTAAGACAAACTATCCCGAAACCAAAACCATTTGTAATGAAGCTTTTCATTGTACCGTTAAGCAAATAGTTTTCAGCTTCTGTCAGTGTATGAACATTGCGATCACCTATGTATTGAATCCAGGAAGGTTCATTGACCAATCGTAGCATAAATGGTCCGTCCGCAAGAGTCGGCCTACGTAAAATCAATCGTTCGGTTTCAAGAATTATTTCCATCTGGCGTAAAGTGGATTATTATCGATATTTAATTTGAAAAAAAACTTAATATTTCGGATCATACATGTACTCGCGAATACTTTTTCTTAGATCCTGAGGCTTTTCAATTCCTGACATTCCGTTATCAAAAATATAAGTAGCCACTGCTACGGCAATTTCTAATGATATTTCTCTAATGTTTTTTAATGGAGGGAGTACAGAGCCCCGTTCAATTTCTTCCTCGGTTACAATTTCAGCAAGTCTTTGGGCCGCAATATGAAATGTCTCGTCGGCAATAATCTTCGGCTGACTTACAACAATCCCTAATCCAAGTCCGGGGAATATGTATGCGTTGTTTGCCTGATCGGGATTAAACGACCTGCCTTTATAAATTACATTTTCGAATGGACTTCCACTGGCAAAGACAGCTCTTCCATCGCTCCATTGATATGCCTGTTCAGCAGTGCACTCTGCTCTGTCTGTTGGGTTAGACAATGCAAAAATGACTGGCCTTTGATTGATTTTACTCATGAGTTCCACGATCTCCTTTGTAAATGCACCCACTGCTCCGGTAGCGCCAATCAGGACATGCGGTCGTATAACTTCCAGAGCCTCGTAAAATTTTAATGGTGGATGATCATGCGCGTAAGGCTTTATGTGTTCCATTAAATCTTTTCTCGATGAAACTACCAGGCCATCAATGTCTACAAACCACAACCTTTCATGCGCTTCCTGGGCGGTAAGACCATGCTGCATGAATGCTGTGATAATGAGATCGGCTATACCGGTAGCTGCAGATCCGGCTCCCAGAAACATAATCTTTAAATCACGAAAATGCATACCGGTTATTCTTGTCGAAGTATATAAAGCAGCGAGAGCAACTGCCGCTGTGCCCTGTATATCATCATTGAAACAAAGCACGCGGTTTTTGTATGTATTCAAAATGGAATACGCATTTGGTGTCAGAAAATCTTCGAACTGGATTAATGCCAATGGAAATTTCTCCTGAACAGCATTAATGAACTCATCGATAAATTCAAAATATACTTTTCCCTGCAATCGCGAATGTGGAAAACCAATGTATAAGGGATCGCTTAATAATCCCTGGTTATTCGTTCCAACATCAAGCATGACCGGCAAACATTGATGAGGATGAACTCCTGCACACGCAGCATACAAGGCTAATTTCCCAATTGGTATCCCCATACCATTCGCGCCAAGATCACCTAGGCCAAGAATTCGTTGTCCATCAGTAACTACAATAACACGAACGTCCTTTTCAGGCCAGTTATCAAGCACCTGAGCGATCTCACCTATATCATGGGGGGTAATGTATAATCCCTGAGAATGCCGGAATATATGCGAAAACTCTTTACATGCCTGTCCCACTGTGGGAGTATAGATCAAAGGCAGTATCTCCTCAAAGTTTTCGATTACGGTTTGGTAAAAGAGTTTTTCATTCCTATCCTGAAGTGCTGAAAGAAAAATATATCGCTCGATATCGTATTCCTTTCGTCTCAGATTGCCCATGATCCTTCTGATCTGAATTGCCTGACTGGACACAGCATAAGGTAGAAGACCACGGAGGCTAAATACTTCTCTCTCCTCGTGTGTAAAGGCAGTGGATTTATTCAGTGCCTTATCCTGAAGTAATTCTACATTTCTTTTTTCTCTACTCATGTTTACTCAAAATCTGTTATAAGGTTGTAAAGTAAAAGGAAAGGGCAGAAAAGGTTGAAAGGCGGAGGAATAAAAAGGCGTAGGCTGCCTCCTTCGCTGCTACCTCATTTCTCTCTCAAGCTTCGGCGGCCAATGAAGGCTAAGGGATGAAAAGGCGAAGGAATGAAAAAGGCGAAGGTGAGGGGTGGAAGGGCGGAAATGTAGAAAGGCAGAAGAGGCGGAAGGGATGAAGGGCGGAATGCATCCACGCTATTTTAAAATTGTAAAATGTTGGGTGACCGGAACACGGTAAATCGTGGAAGTGAATATGTAGAGTCCAGTTTGTAGTTTTTCTACACTTATCCTAAGTTCATTGTTTGAAATTTCTCCCGAAAGAATAATTCTGCTAGTTACATCAAGGATAAAATAAGTTTTACCAAAATCGTGCTTAGATGTGCAGTATAAAATATCTGATGCTGGATTCGGAAATAACGTCAACTGATATTTTTCAGGAGATGATTGTTTTGTCGAAGTAATAACTTCAGGGCAACCCCTATCGATGATGAGTGCAGAATCAAGCTCACTAAAGTTGATACCCATATCTTCTCCATCTGACCCTTGATCTGCATATGGACTCAAATCGGAAAGTGCATAATCATGATAATCATTCACGCCATTTAAATAATCAACGAACATCACCTCTTCAATTCCAGTGGGAAAGTAATTCTGGCTTATCGTATTATAATTAGTGTATCTGGAAGCATTTCCTCCAATCAAAACATTTTTATCAAAATGTTTATTCGCATCTGTGACGTCCGAAAAATAATGCGCGATTGTATTATTTCCTTCTGATTGTCCGGGACCATAAATACCTCTGTATCCTGCTGCGGAAGCAAAACTAA
>JAYUXX010000458.1:0-2986 GCA_043752765.1 Saprospiraceae bacterium
ACTCTGTTCGGCGTATTGGAATACTTCTTTGGTATACCAGGATGACCTGCCAGCAATGACAAGTTGATAGTCCGATTTTGTTCCTGATTTAAACTTTTCAAAAGAACGGATGAGTGTGATAATATTTTTTCTCGGATGAATAGCGCCGAGATAAAGAAAATAAGGTTGGCCACTAAAATATTTTTCTCTGACCTCAATTATTTTTTCAGCAGACAAAGGTTGATAGTCACGGGAAACACCATTATACACCACAGAAATTTTATCCGGTGATAATGAATAACCGGAAATTAATTCGCGTTTAGAAAATTCCGATACGGTAATGATGTGATCTGTTTCTTCCATATATCTCGGCATCCATGTATGGTAAAAATCACGGATTTGTGGCTTTATATGCAACGGATGACGAAGGAAAGCCACATCATGTATCATCGATATTTTTGGAATTTTTAATCCCAAGGGAACAAAACCGTCCGGACTAAAAAAAATATCATTCTGATTTCGCTTGATGTGTCGCTTTACAGGATGGTTTAACCAATAACGAATCAGGACAGGTAGACGGGCAGGCGGAAAAAAGGAAAAACCTTTGACGTTACTATTATGAATAAATTCAGTGGGAACTTTCCTGTCAAAAAAATAATCGAATTGATCTTCGGGATGTTCCGTTACCATCCGCTTCATGACTTCATGGGTAACTGTACCAATGCCTTCGAGGCGATCTGTAATCATGTGCCGGGCATTGACCGCAATATGCATAGATGGAGTCAGGTTTGGCTGCAATTTAAGTCAATCCTTTTCGACTGCCGTTTGAAACAATAATATCTTTGAATTTCTAACTCGTTTTCTTCCATATGCTCGAAGCCAAAAAATCAGATGTTCTCATTGTAGGATCAGGTATCGCAGGCCTCACCTGTGCTATCAAAATAGCTCAGGCTCGCCCTGATCTAAAGGTGACTGTGATGGCCAAATCACAGAAAGAGGAGAGTAACACACGCTATGCCCAGGGAGGAATTGCGGCTGTTTGGAATGAAAGCCTGGATACCATGGAGAAACACATCGCAGATACGCTTGATGCAGGGGATGGATTGTGCCGCGAGGACGTCGTTCGTATGGTGGTTGAAGAAGGACCCGAAAGAGTTAGAGAATTGATTGAGTGGGGTGCCAGGTTTGATAAAGAGCTCAGTGGTGATTACAATCTTGGACGTGAAGGAGGTCACACTGAAAACAGGATTCTTCATTATAAGGATATCACAGGCTGGGAAATTCAACGCACACTTGTAGACGCTGCAACCGCCTTTCCGAATATTGAAATTCTGGAAAATTATTTTGCTATCGATCTTCTGACCCAGCATCACCTGGGCTTCAATGTAACACGGCTCACTCCGGACATAGAATGTTATGGTGTCTATGCACTCGATAAACATAATCTTGATGTAGAAACACATCTTGCCCGCATTACCATTCTTGCTACTGGAGGCGCAGGACAGATATACCGGGCTACTACAAATCCGATCATTGCATCAGGAGATGGTATGGCTATGATGTATCGTGCCAAAGGCCGGATCAACAACATGGAGTTTGTACAATTTCATCCTACATCACTTTACAATCCTGCGGTAGAGAGCCAGGCATTTCTGATATCAGAAGCTGTACGTGGTTTTGGCGCCTTACTGCGCACGATGGATGGAGAAGAATTTATGCATAAGTATGATGAGCGAAAAAGTCTTGCACCGCGTGATATCGTCGCTCGTGCCATCGACAATGAGATGAAACGACTGGGCGATGAATTTGTATATCTCGATTGCAGGCACTTGAATATGGATGAGTTTAAAATTCATTTTCCAAATATTTATGAAACGTGTCTTGCAGCGGGTATCGATGTTTCTACACACATGATCCCTGTTGTACCGGCATGTCATTATTTCTGTGGAGGAATATTGGTAGATAAACGTGGCCGTACATCATTCAATCGTTTGTATGCCGCTGGAGAATGTACATCATCCGGATTGCATGGTGCTAACCGGCTTGCCTCAAACTCATTACTTGAAGGATTGGTCTATGGCCACAATATTGCAATTGAAGTAGTTCGAACGATCGATGAGTTTAGTTTTAAAGAAGGTATTCCCGGGTGGGATGCGATGGGAACTACAGAGCCAAAAGAAATGGTACTCATCACACAAAGCTGGAAAGAGCTAAAAGATATCATGAGTAGTTATGTTGGGATCGTTCGATCAGATGTTCGTCTGCAAAGAGCGCTTGATCGTTTATTGTTATTGTATGAAGAGACGGAGATGCTTTATAATAATACTACGCTGTCACCGCAATTATGTGAACTCCGTAACCTGATTACGATAGCGTACCTGGTGACGAGATCAGCTTCGATGCGACGTGAAAGTCGTGGTTTACATTTTACTACAGATTATCCCGAACAGATGAATCATCTGGAGGAGACGCTGATGTGAGACCAAGATTGGAATATTTGGTATGGGGCTTAACAATTAACTATCTGAAGATGATGTCAACTGCAAATTTTAATTTCTCCCTACGACATTTACTTTAATTCGCTCCTTACGATTAGCTAATTCCCATGTTGTATGAAATGCAAGACGTGCGATCGTTTGTGCTTTATCATACATGATTTTATCAGGTGTATCAGTAGGCCGATGGTAATCTTCGTGCACACCTGAGAAATAGAAAATTGCCGGAATTCCATTTTTCGCAAAATTGTAATGATCTGAACGATAATAAAATCGGTTAGGATCATCATCCCTGTTATAGGTATAATCCAATTCAAGTTTCGTGTACTGTTGATTAACAGATTCATTAATTTCATGCAATTCTGTACTCAACCGATCTGAACCAATGACGTATGTATAGTTCGGTTGTTTGTGCAACGTATCCATCCGGCCGATCATATCGATATTGACATTTGCAATCGTTAAGCCTAATGGAAAAACTGGATTCTCAGCATAATACTGGGAGCCTAAGA
>JAYUXX010000459.1:0-7334 GCA_043752765.1 Saprospiraceae bacterium
GCATGATGACATGCTGACCGAAGTCCCAATTTTTTATTTTCAGTTAATGCCGCAGCCATCACTTCAGGTGGAGCTCCAAAAAACTTTATACCATCTGCACCAGAAGTCGCATTCTTCTGAACCCATAATCTTGCCTCTTCAGCTGTGTTGATCGGATCTGCGGCACCAGCACCAAAGGCCGTATAGGCAAAGATCCGCGGAGCCGTAATTTCATTTTTTGCACTCCGTTTTTTTTCAAGAAGAGTCCACGACAAACCATTACCTGCCGAAGGATCACGGATCGTAGTGATACCATGCGCCATCCACAATTTGAAGACATATTCTGCATTTGCCCCTTGGCTTCGTCCGCCAATATGTCCATGCATATCGACAAAACCAGGTAAAATAAACATGCCTGTTGCATCTAGTTCATAGCCGTTCGATTTCAATTGCGGCCGACCACTACTGTCTGGCGATATGCCGGGATAGCCCACGATCTGTATGTCAACGATCCGGTTTTGTTCTATGACGATATCCACAGGTCCGAAAGGAGGCGATCCTGTCCCATTGATCAGAGTGGCTCCTCGAATGATCATCTGAGGGAATGGTCCCAACCCTTCAGCTCTGTCCGGCGCTGCTTCAACCTGAGCTTGAATCGAGAAAGAATACTGGCAAAAGAAGAGTAACAGAATAATCCGAACGAGATTCATCATAACACCTTGTAGGTGAGAAAGGTAAATAAAAGAGCCCGAATGTAATCGGGCTCTTTTATTTCATCTCGGTATGAGTTGTTTTTTTTACTTACCAGTCAGCTCACTGACTATACGATCTGCTTTATAGATGTAACGCAAGGCGGCCACAATACCTCCTGCATGCACGGCAACAGTTCGGTTGCTTTCATCATCAAAAATGAATTTGCCTGGAAGAGATTCAATGTTTCCGTCAAATACAAGACCAACAACTTCTCTATTAACATTGATAATAGGACTGCCGGAATTACCTCCGATAATGTCTGCAGTGCAAATGAAATTCATCGGTGACTTTAATAGATCCATTGGAGGATTCATCCATCGCTCCGGAAGGTTCCACGGAAATTTACCGCCATTTGAATACAGTCTGTCATACATTCCAAAATACGTAGTCATGATTGGTGCAATGGTTCCGTTGTATTCATACGTCTTCACGATACCATCCGAAATACGAAGTGTAAAGGTTGCATCCGGTGGTAATTTATTTCCATAAACCTTGAATACCTCGTTTGCAATATTTTGTTCGATTTGTTTTCTGGCCACACCGGTTGACTGAAATTCATTGACCGCTTTATTGTATTCTTCTCCTAAAAGTTGTGACGCTTTTATAAAGTCATCTTTTCGACGGAGGAATTTTTTAGTGCTTTTATCAAGAAGCTTATTCAAATCTTTCTCATCTGCAAAACATGTTTCTGCCAACATTGATTTGGCTGCAGCTTCCGGAGTGCGATTATCAAGGATCGTTTGTATGTACTGATCATCCGCCTTTGCAAATTTTTTCAATTCACTTAGGATCAGTGCCAGATTCTTCACCTCCTTTGGATCATTCACTGCAGGCGCTAACTCCATCATCTTTTTCTCCAGGCCTTCTAACTCTGGACTCTCCGGATTCTTAGAAGCCAGAGTAGTGAATTCATGAATAGTATACATTAGAGGAAGGATCTGTCCAGAAAGCGGGGCAGGCGCAAGAAAACGTAATTCAGGTCCATGCTTTGACAATACATTGTAATAAGACTGCATGTCATCCCAATACGTTTTTCCACTTGCATTCGCACGGATCTTTTGTTCCATTTTTACTTTTCGCGCAAATAACTCAGGATTTTTAAGGCCGTTTAAAGCGCCCTTTATTGCCTTCAGCGAATTCGACAAACTAAAGATGGTATTCTTAGTGTCATCATCCGGAGTCATCGCATATTGCTCTTCAAGCTTTTTCATCCGGTTCGTAAAAAATTCAATGTCAGTAGGGTAACGGTAATCTCTGTCATATTCCAGCTGAGATACCGTCCTGTATCGTTCAGTAGAACCAGGATTGCCAATAACAAATACTGGAGTTCCATCTTTTATGCCATCCGTATTGAATTTGAAATAGTTGCCTGTTGTATTTAAAGGTGTACCATTTTCATCGTAAACTCTCCAGAAAGTTACATCGAGGTTGTATCGTGGATAAGTAAAGTTGTCAGGATCACCACCGAAAAATCCAAGTTCCTGTTCAGGAATAAATACAAGCCGAACATCATCATAGCGCTTGTATCCATAGAGTGAGTATTTACCTCCACTGTAGAAAGTAACCACCTGCATTCTCAAATTTTTCCAGTCCGGATTATTGCTATAATCTTTTTGAACAACAGTAAAAGCCTCCGTTAATTTAGTGGCTTTCTCTTCATTTGTAGTCGCACTCGCAACCATTGACTGGATTTCCTGAGTGACATCTGCTACTTTGATAAGTTGCTCCACGAAGACCTCTTTATTACGTCTTTCATCTGCGAGAGTTGAAGCATAAAAACCCTGGCGGTCAAAATTTTCTCCATCTTTCTGAAGATCACTTACCACAGGCTGCGAACAATGGTGGTTCGTCATCACGAGTCCATTAGGAGATACAAATGAAGCTGAACACCATGAAGCAAACCGGAGTGCAGATTCTCTTCCTTCATCAAACCAGGTTTGGTCAAGGTCATAGTTATACGCTTCTTTGAACCAATCCTTAGGCGGATTCTCAAACGTCCACATTTTTCCAAAATCATGAGGCCCAGGTTCTTGCTGACCAAATGTAATAGTCAATGTAAAGGCTACCAAAAGGGTAGACAGCCAATATTTTTTATAAATACTCATATACGATTAGAATATAAAAGGTTGAAAATTTGAATCTTACATATCTCAAAAGTGAAAGGCATGGAAGCGCGCAAAATTAGGAATAAAAATTTACTCATCCCCAACTCTTATGGATACGCTTTATGTGGGCGGGAACGTTAACATTTATATCCGGGATGATGTTTATCACTTTGAATTCCAGATCGCATCTACACCACTATCCATTGTTGTGACGATTTCTGGCTCTGACAACAAAGTAAAAGCACCATCATTAAATTTTCCAAAAGATATGAATTCTGAAATTGCCACTTTTGGCGCCGGTTGTTTTTGGTGCGTAGAAGCTGTTTTCCAACAGCTAAAAGGAGTTTTGCTTGTAGAATCAGGCTATATGGGAGGGAAAAACCCCAATCCTTCCTACCGTGAAGTTTGTTCAGGTACATCCGGACATGCCGAAGTAACACAGATTACGTTTGATCCGGCCATCATCACTTTCGAAGAGTTGCTTGAAGTTCTGTGGTCATCACATGATCCTACGACACTCAACCGCCAGGGTGGAGATTCGGGAACACAATATCGGTCTGCTATTTTTTATCACTCAGGGGATCAAAAAACAAAGGCCGAACTCTCTATGGCTAATGTGGCCCCTAAACTTTGGGATAATCCCATCGTCACTCAACTTGTCCCGGCGGAAACTTTTTATGTAGCAGAACAATATCACCAGGACTATTATGCCAATAATCCGAATGCAGGGTATTGTCAAATCGTTATAAATCCAAAGGTCAATAAAGTACGTATAAAGTTTATTGATAAACTCAAAGAACAGAAAACAACATAATATGCAACGAATATTTTTGGCGTTAAGCCTTGTGTTATGTTTGACCATGAATGCTTGCCTGCAGACAAGCCAAAAAAAACCTGCTATACCGCCAGCACGTTCACACGCTGGATGGTTTGTAGATGAAAAAGGGGATACTATTCATAAGGTGACTAAAACAGAAGCACAATGGAAATCGGAACTCGATCCAATGTCCTACAATGTGCTACGTGAAAAAGGTACCGAACGAGCTTTCACCGGTCCACTGAATGACAACAAAAAATCTGGAACTTACAACTGTAAGGCTTGCGGCTTAAGTTTATTTTCTTCCAAAACCAAGTTTGATTCCGGTACAGGATGGCCTAGTTTTCACGAGCCCATTGATAAAACTCATGTACTAGAAGAATCCGATACGGCCATGGGAATGACCAGAGTGGAAGTATTATGCAATCGTTGTGAGGGTCACTTGGGACATGTTTTTGACGATGGCCCGAAACCCACCGGGCTACGGTATTGCATGAACTCCGTTTCACTTAACTTTGTACCCCAATAGTTTTTTGGACAAAAGCTGCTGTTATCTTTGAAGCATGGCTAATCGCTTCCGTCCCTGGTGGAAACTCTCCGTTTTTGTAATTGTACTCGTTTGGTTTTTCTTTCGGTTAATGATCGGTTTCCTTATCCGGGGTAAGAATCAGAAGCGTGGATTTCGAGTCCGTCGTAAGTTCTGCCGGGCAGCTCTCAGGGTTTTTAATATTGATGTTCAATTCAACGGCCCTAACATTACAGGGCCAGGACTCTATATGGCTAATCACAGATCCATGTTAGATCCACTGATCCATTTAGCCTATCTGGATGTCTTCATACTTTCCAAAGCGGAAGTAGGGGAGTACCCAATGATTGGTCGTGGAGCAAAAGAGACAGGGGTATTTTTTGTAGATCGGGATAGTGATAATAGCCGCAAAGCCGCCCTTCAATCCATTGAAAAATTGTTAGCCTCAGGGTCACCGGTTTTGATTTATCCGGAAGGCACCACCAACGATAAAAATCTGACTGCGGATTTTCGAAAAGGGCCATTTGATATTGCATTCAATTCAAAAATTCCAGTCACACCGGTCATGATTGAATATCCCAACCCAACATACTATTGGAATGAAGGATCACTTATCGATTACTTCAAAAGAATTTTCACTGGATCAGGTCATCATAAGGTCATTGTTGAGGTTGGTCAACACATCACAGCCGATTCGAAAGAAGAATTAATTTCTAAAACGAAAAGCCAAATTGACCTGATGATTTTGGCAGCAAGAGATGCCCGCAGTCTGGTAGGGAGTCAATGAGTCTATTGATCTGGCAGTCTTCCTTATACAACTCAGAGTTTTCCGTAAAAGCATCGATGCTTTTACGGTGGAAAGTTTGTTTCTCAGAATATTGATTCTAAATGGTCAGTTTGCATCAAATCCCAATCAAATAATTATTCTGAAAGTAGATCAAACCTGGCTTGACGTAGGTCTAAAATTTAAAACCAAAAGTTGCCACTACGCGATGATTAGTTCGATCAGCTACAACTAGCGGCTGAGGAGCATCAATAGTTTCATACGGCAGGTAACCTTCATCTTCCTGATTAAGTTTATATCCCAAATCAATATAAAAATTCTCCCCTCTGTATCCTGCACCAGCGTGATACGAAGGATCAAAACTTTGATCATTGTTAAATGCAGATTGTTGCAAAGTCAATCCACCTCTCAAACGATAGGATTTTAGCACGAACTCCCCACCGACGTTTAACTGCAGCGCTGATCCATAATTCATTTTAATATTATCATTGACCTCCCGCTCAAGTTGTTCATACTGACTGCTATTTCCTCGCACATCGTATTTATATTTCATGCTTCCGTAATCAGTGAACTTTACATGTGCAGCCAGAAACCCTGAAGTACCGGCTATAATCCCGATTCCACCAGAAGCACTATATGGAGTTGTCAACGCATATTGAAAACTTCCAAAAGGTGATTCTGCTTTTATAGGTCCATTATTATTCTCGTCCGTAAAATCATATGAGAGTGTAGTATTAAAATTGTCCGACATAATTAATCGTGTAGGACTATGAAATGCAAGTGCGAGATTTATAAATTTAGTTGGCTTCACAGTGACGCCTATTTTTGCATTTAGTCCATAACCTGTGGAGTTTATTGAGCTTACATATTCCAGTTCATTGAAGAACTGTATACCATCATCACTACCATCAGTTTCACGATACCTTCTGGTTTCTGTAGAGTTCAGGATCGGTAGACCAATTGAAAAACCAACCAAAACCTTCTGATTTAAATCTGCACCATACGCCAGGAAAAGTTCTGTTTTTCCACCTTCCAAAGTTGATGTTTCATTCTTAGATAAGGAGTATTGATCATTGCCGGAATAATCCGTTTCATAAATATTGTCTTCCTCAAAATCATAAATCGCCCCCGAAGTATAAGCGAGTCCTTCTTCAAAGCCATTTAAGTCATCCGGATTGATTCCGGTTGCATTTTCTCTCCACGAATCAGTAATGGAGCCCAATGAAGAACCCGCATATTCGAGATCCTTGTTGTATTCAGCAACTCTGTTAAACCCAATTGCCCAGTTGGAAGAATTCCAGTTGCCACTCCGTGGCCTGCTGTGAATGATAAAGCCAACATTCGGAAGGGTGAAATGTGTAGCGCTTCCAGACATACTATTGAACGTATCACTGGTCAGAGCTGCTGAAAAATTATTAAACCCTAAACCTCCACTAATGACGAACTCACTTTTTCCAAAACCACCCAATCCCGCCGGGTTTAAACCAATTGCTGAAAAATCAGGTCCAATTGCAAACATGCTGTTTCCTGCTCCCAGATTTCGTGCAGTCCCGGTAGGGTCTGATGTAGAATATCTGAAAGCTTCAGTGGCTGTTTGCCCGGTGACAAGAAATGGCCATAAACTCAAAACTGTGAATACGTACGAAAGTAATTTAAACATGGTATAGGATTTAGAGGAATGCACATCTACCAAAGGCCGATGTGCATTCCTATTATCTTAAAAATTATGTTTTTGAAGTTATTATCCTCTTCCCGAAGATCGTGGACTTCCTCCCGAAGGTGAACTGCTTCTAGATGAGCCGGAAGAAGAATTATCTCTGCTTGGGGCAGCATTGCTTCGCGATCCGGAAGAAGAATCATTTCTAGGTGAAGGAGAATAGCTTGGTTTGTCATTACTACGTCCCGAGTCCTCATTTCTTGGAGATGGAGTATAGCTAGGTCTGTCATCGCTCCTTTCCTCTTTTCTTGGAGGTGGCGAATAACTTGGCCTGTCATCAGGCCGCGGAGTATACGTAGGCTTATCATCACTTCTAGGGGAAGGCGTATAAGTAGGCCTGTCGTCATTGCTCCTCGGTGTTGGTTGATATTGAGGCCTCGAATCATCTCTTCTTGGAGCATCCCCATTACTGTCATTGGTCGGTCGTGGAGCGTAAGTTCCTCTTGAAGGTGAATTCGGAGTAGCACCTGGTGTAGGCCTGTTATTTGGATTGTCTGTTACGGGACGATCCGAGCCTGAAGATGGTTTATCACCAGTTGGATAAGGTCTAAATACCGGTCTTCCTGAGATAGGAGAGGTTTCTTCTCTTTTCAGTTCTTTATCAACCGGAATATCCCTAACAACATCCTTTGATAGGCCCTCTGGCGAGACAG
>JAYUXX010000460.1:0-2971 GCA_043752765.1 Saprospiraceae bacterium
GGCTGCCTGTAAAACAACTACAACGGCTGATAGCAATTCATTCGGAGCAGGTGTTTCCAAACAGGACAATCCGGTGGCTTTTGCAGATGTGGTAGCCCAATTAGATACTCAGGATTCCGTCAATGTAGTGCTGAAAGCTAAAGTAGCTGAGGTTTGCCAGGCTAAAGGTTGCTGGATGAATCTGGTGGATAACCAGGGCAAAACTGACCAACAGTTATTTGTCAAGTTTAAGGACTATGCATTCTTTATGCCTTTAGATCTTGTAGGCAAAGAGGTGCTAATAGAAGGTGTAGCGTATACCGAAGAGACCTCAGTGGATGAACTTCGTCATTATGCAGAAGATGCGAAGAAGAGCGCTGAAGAAATTGCTGCAATTACTGAGCCTGTGAAGGAAAAGAAATTCATGGCTACTGGAGTTGTATTACTGAAAAACTAATAACCTGACAACAAGTGATTTCAAAATAAAGTCTTTACGTTAAACCGATGAACGTAGGATTAAATAAAGTAGGGGCACAAAATTTTGTGCCCCTACTTTATTTGCCACATTGCCATTTTAATTGCCTATTCCTCTGCGATCAATTCCTTTCAAGTCCCAGCTTTTCCCCGATCATTTTTATGTCTACATACTCACCAATCAATTCAATTGCCCTTCTTACTTTCCAGGGTGTATTACGATTGATCTTCACTTCTATTTTACTGATCTGTAAGACAGAGCCATAGGTATCCAACTCCGTGCGCACCATCGGAATTTTATGTTTCAGAATATAATCAATTGACCGGCTTTCAGGAGTACCCTGCCCTGTAAGCACAATTCCCGAAAGTGGCGATTTTGTTTTTCGCAAAACTTTGGTAATCATATTGATTTTGTCTATCGCCGGCTCCAATTGCCGAACAGCTGCAACCAGCAATACATTTTCAAAGGATTTTAATTCCTGAACATCGAGTAATGAACCTGCAACAATGTCTTCTACTTTATTATCCAGGAACTCATGATTGTGTGTAGTCAATCCCGAAATGGAATCTGCAACTGTGCGCATAACAGGGTACGCAAGACTTTTTTCATAAGGAATCAAACCCAGTAAAGGAATGCCTCTTGGTTCAAGCCATTTGTTGAGATAATATCTAACTCTGTCCATCTTTTCTGGGATAACTTTATTTACAATTACTCCCAGGATCGGAACATCTTCTTCGCGAAATAAAGCGAGGTTCATGTTTAACATGTCGATCGTGCTACCGATTCCACCTTCGACTACCATGATAACAGGGGCTTTGACAAGTTTCGCTACACGGGCATTTGAGACAGCTGCTACACTTCCCACGCCGGGATGACCTGTCCCTTCGAAAATAACGATGTCGTACATTTTGCTCAGTCGAACAGATGCAGCTTGAATGTTAGCTTCGAAAGAGAATTCATCAGGATTGTCAAGATATCGCGTAGTTGCTCCCGGACCCAGGATCACAGGACTGTGCAATTCAGGATCTATATCGAAGTCAATCAGATCGGCAAACAAAACTGTGTCTTTATCAACCCTGAGATTATCTACGTCCAGTGATTTCTGACCTACCGGTTTGCAGTAGCCTATTCGATATCCTTCTCGCATTAGCGCAGAGACAAGACCAAGTGTACAGGTAGTCTTTCCAACATGTTGGCTTGAAGCAGCCATGTAAATATTTTTCATACCATTATATTCTATGCTGGCTACTCGCTGCGAGTCCAGATCACATTGTCAATTAATCTGATACCTTCCACATTTACTGCACAGCACGCCACCACGAATTGAGAATCCTGCATCCGCTGTATAGGTGCTAGTGAAATACCATCTACAATTTCAAAATATTCAGGCTCTAAAGAATTACTTGTTAAAGATTCTATGGCTGTTTTTTTTATTTCGTGAATGGGTACATCTTCTTCAAACAATCGCTGCATTGATACTAGTGTCCGATAAATAATGCCGGCTTTTTCTCTTCCCAAATTACTCAATCGAACATTTCTTGAACTCATAGCAAGTCCATGAGGTTCACGTACAGTAGAACACATTTCTAATACAACAGGCAAATCAAGATCCGTAATCATCTTTCGAACAATTGTCAATTGCTGAAAATCTTTTTGCCCCATATAAAGCTTATTTGGTTCAACAATAGTCAGCAGACGATGGACAACTTCAGCCATACCTTTAAAATGGCCAGGCCGGAATTTTCCTTCCATTTGCTCTGCAGTAGGGCCCGGATCAAAATCTATCGTGGTATCAATTCCAGAAGGATAGATATCAGTTTCATCGGGAAGAAAGAGTACATCAACTCCAACCTCATTTAGCATTTGAATATCACTTTCAATAGGTCTGGGATATTTTTTTAGGTCTTCCGGATCATTAAACTGTTTCGGGTTGACAAAGATCGATACGACTGTAAAATCACTAATACCCAGGCTCATCTCCGCGAGCGACAAGTGACCTTTATGCAAGGCCCCCATGGTAGGGACAAAGCCAATATTTTTTCCTTCAGCCTTGCGCTTGCGTATCCAATCCTGTAAATGGCTGACTCTTTTGAAAATAATCATTCTTGTATCCTATCGTGTGGGTTTTCCGGAAATTATCACTTCTAAAAAGGAAAAGGTAATAAATGGATTTCACTCGACTGTGCTCCGGTGCTTTTTCTCATTCACCACCTCATAATGACAGTTTGACATAGAACATGAATCCCTATTCAATTGCATTCACAATTAACACTTACTTTTGCCCCCCATGTTTTTACAGGTATACAAGTCAAAAATTCATCGTGCTGTTGTTACCGAGGCCAATCTCAATTATGTGGGAAGCATTACCATTGATTCCGCGTTAATGGATGCTGCCGGGCTTATCGAAGGTGAACGCGTCCAGATAGTTAACAACAATAATGGAGAGCGAATCGAAACTTATGTCATCAAAGGAGAACATCTTTCAGGGCAAATTTGTCTTAATGGAGCAGCAGCCCG
>JAYUXX010000461.1:0-2965 GCA_043752765.1 Saprospiraceae bacterium
ACAAGTGAGCCTATTCCCGGTTTTTGGGCATGGCGCCCCTTATGGGCTTTTGGAGAAGCACTGCAAATACTTGATCCTTCGGATGCACTTGTCCCTGAAATCAAACAACAACGAGAAAGACTGGTGTCCAATATATTAACTGAACCATCCTACAGATCAACGGAAACTGATACATCCATGGGATGGGCATTTCCTACATGGCTGCCGAAAGGATCAGGAACAGATCAGGCATCTATCGTCTTGATCGGATTGACCAGATGGCTTCAACAGTCTGATACGAATTCAATGCGAAAAGATTCAGTCATTCGTTTTATGGAACATTTTGCAGATGGTATTACTGCTATGCAAATCGAACAGCCTGATAGTCTCTACGATGGAGCCTTTATGAGTTGGGAGAATCTTTGGCACGCGTATGCGAATATTCAGTCGTATGCATTATTAATTGCAGGACAGGAATTAAAAGATCCACATATGATCGCACATGCGATCTATGAAATTGATTATTTTTATCCACGCTTTATTGCGAATGACGGACTTGACAATTTCTGGATCCGTGTGGATGATGAAAAGATGTCGATGTACGATAGCAAAGTTTTTTCACAAATTGCTTATGGCAGAAGCCCAATGGTTCTGGCAACGATGGAAGCTTATAAGATGACAAAGGACGAAAAATATTTATCTCTCGCAAAAGAACTTACATCATGGTTCACAGGTACAAATCCTGCTAATACGCCAATGTATGATCCTGCTACGGGTAGAGGGTATGACGGAATTTCAGGACCTGATCAGATAAATAAAAATTCAGGCGCCGAATCTACAATTGAATCTCTGCTGACAATGCAGTTAATGGAACAGTATTTAGATAATAAGTAGTATACCCCTGAGATAAATCATGGCAGAAGTCATTGTTAAAAATCTAAACAAACGGTATGCAGATATTCCTGTGGTATCCGATATTTCACTCCACATAAAGGACAAAGAATTTGTTGTGCTGGTAGGTCCATCAGGTTGTGGGAAATCTACTACGCTGCGCATGATTGCAGGGCTTGAAGAAATTACTTCCGGTGAATTGTATATCGGAGAAAGGCTGGTGAATAACATACATCCCAAGGACAGGGATATTGCAATGGTCTTTCAGAATTATGCCCTTTATCCGCACATGACTGTTTATCAAAATATGGCATTCGGTCTTAAACTAAAAAAGACCGCACCTATTGAAATTCAGCGGCGAGTTGGAGAAGCAGCAGAGATCGTTGGGCTTACACCTTTCTTGAAAAGGAGACCAGGAACTCTTTCAGGAGGACAACGACAGCGTGTCGCACTGGGTAGAGCGATTGTGCGAAATCCTAAGGTGTTCTTGTTTGACGAACCGCTCAGCAATCTCGATGCGAAGCTTCGGGTCCAAATGAGAATTGAAATCACCAGATTGCAACGAACACTTGGTGTTACAACAATTTATGTCACGCATGACCAGATTGAAGCCATGACTATGGCAGACAGAATAGCTGTAATGAAGGATGGCCTGCTACAGCAATTCGATACACCCATGAATACCTATAATCAACCGGCCAATCTTTTTGTGGCGGGCTTCATTGGTAGCCCTGCTATGAATATGATCAATGGAAACCTTGATGAAGCAGGAACATTTACAGATCCATCTGGAAATTTTAGAATTGAAGGCCTGGATAGCTGGAATGGAAAAATTACAAGTGGGCCATGGGTGCTTGGAGTCCGTCCGGAACACATACACGGCGATAATGGACTCAACATCCCTTCTTACTACCCAATACAGATCAAGGTTGATGCCGTAGAACCTATGGGAAGCGATAGTTATCTCTACTTCAAAATCGAAGAATACAATTTAATTGCGCGTCTGCGTCCTGAAAATACCCCCGTTCCTGACCAACATGTAACCGTTTTTGTCGATCGAAGTAAACTTCATTTCTTTCATCCCGATACAGGAATTCGTAATCCGGGAGTATAAAGCTAGTGCCAGGTTTTTGACACTACCCGGAAATCGTTACTGGGATATATTGAGAAGTTTGCAAAATCCAATAATTTAAACAGGTTGTCTGCCTTTAAAAATTAACCGTCAATCGAAATTCCTGACACCTGCATCCTAAAACGGGTACTTTGTCTCTATCCAAATCCAAGAATTCGTAATGAACAAAATTTATTTCATCATTCTCATAACAGCCTTTGCTGCAAAATCCCTTTTCGCACAAGAGATTAATAAATTTGAACAGCTCAGCACATTGCTGCCTACTCCAAATGAAACCCGTAGCGCAAGTGGTGCGCCGGGGCATGCATATTGGCAACAAAAAGCAGACTATGTCATGGATATTCACCTCGATGACAAGAAGCAACTTATCCGGGGTAAAGAAACCATAACCTATCATAATCAATCACCGGATCCACTCTCATATTTATGGCTTCAACTAGATCAAAATAGCATTGCCCCTGGTTCTGATAGCTATACTACCCAAACTGGTAAACTTGAAACACGAATTACCCCATCGCAACTCAACCGCCTCGAACGCAACCAGGACAGAGGATATCATGTAGAAAAAGTAACCACTGTTTCCGGAACAGCGATTCCATTTACGATCAACCAAACTATGATGCGTGTTGACCTTCCTTCGGTGCTGTTGCCTGGTGCATCATATTCGTTTAAAGTGGAATGGTGGTATAATATAAATGACCGGATGAAAGAAGGAGGCAGGTCAGGATATGAATATTTTCCTAAGGACAGTAATTATCTATATGCGATTGCACAATTTTTCCCTCGCATGTGTGTATACGATGACATCAATGGATGGCAGCACAAACAATACCTGGGATCAGGAGAGTTTGCTTTAGCTTTTGGTGATTATGATGTCAAACTCACAGTACCGGCAGATCATGCAGTAGCTTCAACTGGTACGTTGCAAAATCCAAAAGCTGTATTGACTAAAACGCAGCAGGA
>JAYUXX010000462.1:0-7284 GCA_043752765.1 Saprospiraceae bacterium
TACATTTGTAAATCGTGTTGCCCGGGTGGTGAAACAGGTAGACACGCAGGACTTAAAATCCTGTGGCCAGTAATGGTCGTGCCGGTTCGATTCCGGCTCCGGGTACCATCTTTGGACGATAGTCCCTTCTCCGTAATCTTTTGGTATTTTTTCTTTGCAAAAGTTTTACCCCGTACTCCCGCAATTTTACATTCAGGCCATACAAGACATATAACTTTACTGTTAATCAGCGAAGTTTATATGAAAAGAAACCTTGATATATGTGTTCTTTCTGATTTTCATCTCGGAACATACGGCTGCAGGGCACCAGAACTTTTAGAATATCTCCATAGTATAGAACCCGCCAGGCTAATTTTGAATGGCGATATATTTGATGCATGGCAGTTTAAGAAGAAGTATTTCCCGGCAGAACATTGGGAAGTCATCGAAAGGATTCTCCAACTAGCGAACACAGGCACCATAGTCTATTATCTGACAGGGAACCATGACGGTATTCTCAGACGATTTCAATCTCTGGACCTAGGCAATATCAGGCTTCGAAGCCAGCTTGAATTGCGAATTCAAAATAAAACCTATTGGTTCTTCCACGGAGACGTTTTTGATGCTTCTGTGCTGATTGCACCCTGGTTGGCTGCTCTTGGAGGGAAAGGCTACGATATGCTGATCAGGATCAATGCCTGGGTCAATCGCTGGCGTTCAAATTTGGGATTCGGTAAAATTTCGTTTGCGCACCGTGTGAAAAGTTCAGTAAAACATGCCGTAAAATTTATAGCGGATTTTGAGAAAAAGGCTATAGATATTGGATTTCGGAAGGGCGTGGACGTAGTCATTTGCGGACATATTCATCAACCTTGCATAAAATTCATTCAAAAGGAGGGTCATGAAATCATGTATATGAATTCAGGTGATTGGGTTGAAAACCTTTCTGCTCTGGAGTATAGGGGAGGCAGATGGCGCTTATATAAGCACAATGGTCAGAATGAACCGGACTTGGATGAATTTCTGGCCCATTTGGAGGATGATCAATACGTATTCCCTAAAACCGGTGGAAAAGCTGGTGAAAAGCAGCCTATGAAATAAAAAAAGTCCTGAAGAAACTTCAGGACTTTATGGAGCGGAAAACGAGACTCGAACTCGCGACCCCGACCTTGGCAAGGTCGTGCTCTACCAACTGAGCTACTTCCGCAATTCTTTCGGGCTGCAAATATACATTTTTTACAAAATTCGTATTTAACACTCTTGCGAAAAGAGATGATCCGTAAATTATTTCAATATTGCTCCCCTGAAACCCTGATATGAGGATCGCTCTGATTGACAATTACGATTCATTTACATACAATCTTGTTCAATACCTTGAAGAACAACCGGCTGTTCAACTTTCCGTATTTAAAAATGATGAGATAAGCTGTGAGGAACTAATAACCTTTGATAAAATTGTCATTTCGCCGGGGCCCGGAGTTCCTTTTGGAAATGGAATCATAATCGAAGTCATAAAAGCATACAGTGGACGTAAACCGATTTTTGGTGTATGTCTGGGGATGCAGGCCATTTATGAAACTTTTGGAGGAAGCCTTCTCAATCTCAACCGGGTATTTCATGGAGTTTCTTCCGATGTAGAGGTAATCGATTTTAATGATCCTATCCTCGAAGGGGTAATAAGTCCTTTCAAAGCAGGTCGATATCACAGCTGGATTTGTGATCCTGCCTTTCTACCCGATGTTTTGATGGTAACAGCATGGGATAAGGATAACGAAATCATGGCTTGTCGTCATCGGAGTCATCAAACGTTTGGTGTTCAATTCCATCCTGAATCGATTCTTACTCCTGAAGGGAAAAAAATGATTGCGAATTTTGTAAAACTTTAGACGTCAGATTTTAAGAAATCATACGAATTCTTAAAAGTTTACCAACCAAGAATATATGCAAAGATTAATGGAGCAACAATAGTTGCATCGGATTCAACAATGAATTTGGGGGTTTCGATATCAAGCTTACCCCAGGTAATTTTTTCATTGGGTACAGCACCTGAGTATGAACCATAACTTGTCGTTGAGTCACTGATCTGGCAGAAATAAGACCAATAAGGAATGCCATCCATCCTGAGATCCTGATGCATCATGGGTACAACGCAAATCGGAAAATCACCGGCTATTCCTCCACCAATCTGAAAAAAGCCAACGCCCTTATTCCCTGCATTGGTCTTATACCAATCTGCAAGAAACATCATGTACTCAATTCCTGATTTTACTATTTGTGGACTATATAGGCCCTCTATACAATGAGCAGAAAACATATTCCCCGAGGTACTATCCTCCCAACCTGGAACAAGAATAGGGAGATTTTTTTCACATGCGGCGATAAGCCATGAATCCTTTGGATTAATCTGATGATATTGTTCGAGAGAACCATTACGAATCAGTTGGTAAATGTATTCATGAGGGAAATAACGTTTGCCTTCGCTTTCTGCTTTACCCCACACATCCATTAACTGACGTTCTATCCGTCGCATGGCTTCTTCTTCCGGAATACAAGTATCCGTAACGCGATTGAAATGATGTTCTAATAATTCTTTCTCATCAGCAGGACTTAAGTCACGATAGTTTGGAATTCGTTTATAATAATCATGCGCTACTAAGTTGAAAATATCTTCTTCGAGGTTAGCTCCCGTGCATGTGATAATATTAACCTTGTCCTGGCGAATCATTTCAGCCAGAGAAAGTCCAAGCTCTGCAGTACTCATAGCTCCCGCAAGAGTAATCATCATCTTATTTCCATTGTTCAACTGATCAACATAACCTTTAGCTGCATCGACAAGACTTGCAGCATTAAAATGGCGATAATGATGTACTAAAAAATTTGATATGGGAGAAGTTGTCATCTTTTGATTTACGATTTACAATTTGTGATTTTTGATTTACGATTTCAGATTTTAGATCTTGATTTTAGGAGCGCCTCAGCGATTTTTTGAATTACCAATTACGATTTACGGTTTTTGATTTACCATTCTGGTTAATCAAATTATCATGTATCGTAACCTAGAATTTGAAGCATTTCGTTAGGTCGTTGTTCTGGTCTCCATAATGAGTCGATAAAGTTTCCTTTTTCATCTTTATCTACCAGGATATGCTGAGGGGAGGGAATCAAACAATGTTTGATGCCTCCGTATCCGCTGATCGCATCCTGATAGGCGCCTGTATGGAAGAACCCCAGGTACATCGGCTCTTTGTCATCTTTCTTTATCGTAGGTAAAAAGACCTGTTGATTAAGATCCTCTGAATTATAGTAATCCGAATGGTCACAGCTAATACCTCCGATATGAACGCGTGTAAAATCATTGTTCCATTTATTGACAGGTAAAAGAATGAAGCGTTCAGAAAGGCCCCACGAATCGGGGATCGTATTCATAAGGCTATTATCAATGAGGTACCATAATTCAGAATCATTTTGTTGCTTCTGTTCGAGAACTGTAAAAATGGTAGCTCCGCTTTCGCCAACTGTATATTTTCCAAATTCAGTAAAAATATCTGGCTCCTGGATTCCTTCTTCATCACAGATAGCTTTAATATTACTAATGATTTCGTCCACCATATACTTATAATCATATTCAAAAGAAAGATTATTCCGGATTGGAAAACCACCCCCAATATTTAAGGCGGTCAGTGAAGGACAGATTTTCTTTAGTTGTGCAAAAATTCTAAGGGCTTTTTTAAATTCCCCCCAATAATAAAGTGTGTCCCTGATTCCGGTGTCTACAAAAAGATGCAGCATGGTGACGTGCACTCTTTTTTTCCTGCTTATTTTATCTTTATAATACTTAATAATTTCAGTTGGGCGGATTCCCAATCTGGATGTGTAATAAGCAGATTGAGGTTCCTGTTCGATCGCCACACGCAATCCAATCTGGACATTTCCTTTGATTCGTTCCAGAAGTTGGTCTAATTCGGAAGTGTTGTCAAGCACCGGAATCGAGTTTGTAAAACCCATTTCATAGAGTTGAGAAATCCCATCCAGATAGCGCTCCGTTTTGTAACCATTATGCACCAGGATAATATCCCTGGTGATATGACCGCTTCGGTACAAACTTATGATCAGATCAATGTCAAAAGCAGAAGATGTCTCAAGGTCTACATCGTGCTCCAATGCCTTTTTAATCACGTGTCCAAAGTGACAACATTTCGTGCAATAACAGTAATGATACTTGCCCTGGTAATGCTGGCTTTTCATCGAACGGTTAAACCAGTTCTTGGCCTTTTTAATCTGGTCTCCAATTTTAGGTAAATAGGTCACCTTAAAAGGGGTTCCATATTTGTCAATCAGGTATTTTAATGAGATACCATGGAAACTCAAATCCCCATTGTGAAGGTCAAAACCATCCTGCGGGAAATAATATGTTTGCTCAATGAGGTCAAAATAACTGTTCTTCATTCTTCAGGTTGAATAGCCAATAGGATAAGTAACTGCCGGCTGGTGTAAAAATATGAAAATCGTAAGTAGTGTCCGGAATAGTTGATTTCTACAACCAATTTTTTCGTTTAAAATAAAGGATCTGAAATACTATCATTGTGATCATCAGAACCCACAAAGCAGGATAACCCAACGTCCATGTGTATTCAGGTTGATGTTCAAAATTCATTCCATACACACCTGTTATAAACGTCAAAGGGAGAAAAATAGATTGAATAACGGTCAAAACTTTCATCACATTCGTCATTCTGTAAGTCATTTCAGACATAAACAGGTCATGAAGCGAGGACAAGTGATCATTTTGATCATCGTTCAAATCCAATTCCTGCATTATATGGTCCATGACATCCCTGAAATATCTTCTTGTTTTTTCGGTGATCAACAGGGTTTCTGAGCGTTGCAATGCGCTGATGACCTCGCGAGTGGGCAAAATGATACGATGCATTTCGGCAATATGGTGTCGAATGGTATATATTGACTTCTTGAGATTATGAGCTGGATTCTTATTGATCGCTTCTTCTAATTGAAGAATTTGTTGACTACAACTGTCAATCAACGGGAAATAATGATCGGTTATGAAATCTATAATGGCATACATCAGATAATCGGGTCGTCGACTTCTGATCCTTGAAGATGGTTGTAACATACGTAAGCGTAAACCCTGGAAGCTGTCATCAGGAAATTCCTGAAAGGTTATCAAGATTCCATCAGTCAGATATAATGAAATCTGTTCAGTTAGAAATTCTGTACTGTCGCTGGTGGGAATCAGATTTTTTATGATAACAAAGACACCATTCTCAGTTTGTTCAAATTTGGGCCGCTGATTGGGGTCTAGAATATCCTCAAGTAATAATGGTTCGATGCCCCACATTTTTCCAATGGCTTCAATTTCCTGCGGATTGTGGATTCCCCTGATATCAAGCCATAAATGGAAATTTGGATTTGTTTCCGGAATCGAAGTAAACGATATTTCTTCAATGTGCTCGCCGTTGTATCTGATAAAATGTTTTAAGATTTCATCTGATTTAGTAGCACCTGTATACACTAAAGATCCAGGAGGTAAACCTGTCTTTCTGATTTTCGAGGGTGCCATGGTTTGTCTTTGTTTTAGTTAGTAGGATGCGGAGGGAGTATGAAGATAATAGCTTGCTTTAATTTGGATTCCTGACAGCATGATGATTGATCCATTCACTCCAGCTTCCCGGGTACAATCGGGCATCCTTTCCGGTTGCCATTTTATATCCAAGAATGTTGTGGCAGGCAGTAACACCTGAACCGCAATAAAATACGGGGTGGGAATTATCGTCATTGAAAATTGAAAATCTCTCTTTCAGTTGATCATGCGACTTCCATTTGCCGGAAGGTTCAGTATTATCCATGTAGGGAACGCAAATAGCACCTGGAATGTGTCCCGCTACGGGATCGATAGGTTCATATTCCCCGGAATATCTTTTGAACTCCCTGCTGTCAACTAAAGGAACATTGAGCGAATGCAGATCGTCCATCTTAACCACCAGATTTTCGTTCAAGCTGGGTTGAAATTGTCCCTGAGTAGGCAAGGTCCATTGATTATCCATCTGGCCATTGATACCTTTCCAGGCTTCATAACCCCCATCAACAATTTGAACATTTTCATGTCCCAACCACTTCATCAACCACCACGCTCGCGATGCATACACACTATTTGATTGATCATACAGAACAACATGTGTTTTATTGGTCATGCCTGCTGCTCTGAGCGTAGAAGCTAACACTTGTGGATGTGGAAGTGGATGTCTTCCAGTAATACCTTTAATAATAGAAGATGACAAATCATTTGCTAAATCAAGATAGATCGCCCCCGGTATATGATCAGACATAAATTCTTTTCTGCCTTTCAATATATCATCCAGGTAAAATCTGCAATCAAAAATGATTATTTCCTGCTTCTCTAATAACGAAACAAGGTTGGATGCGCTTATCAGGATTTGGTTTCTTTGCGACATTATCTATTTCTGAAGTTGAAGGGCATTTGTGATTTGTGTTGTATGGTTGGCGGAATCTACAGGATGGATTACAGCTTCAATGACACCTTTATTTATGATAAAAGTTGTGCGATGTACAGCATCACTTTTACGGCCCATAAATTCCTTTACTCCATAGATATCAAATCGTTTGGCGAGTTCATTTCCAGCATCTGAAATCAAAGGATAGGGGAGATAGAATTTCGATATAAACTTTTGATGTTTATGTATACTATCCTCGCTTACACCTATAATTTTATATCCGAGGCTGGAAAGTAACAAAAAGTTGTCCCGCATATGACATGCTTGTTTCGTACAAGTTTCAGATCCATCGTGATTATAAAAGAAAAGTATGAATTTTGAATCTTGCAGGTTTAAGCTATCGAGTGTGTTGCCATCATGCAGCATAGCTTTGAAATCCGGAGCCTTTATTCCCGTTTTCAATTTAGATGTCCATGTTCCCCGCATGCACGCTTATTTGTTTTTTATAAAGTAAATGTCTTTATCAGGACAGAATTATTTCCACGGTCATCAGTTACCTTAATTGTGATCGTGTGATCACCCGGCAGGATACGCCCATCGAAATTGTGACTAAGTAAACCATTTTTTCCATCCAGCTCCATCAGGATCCATTCGCCGTCAACCCATGCTGAATAAATGAGATCACGGCCCTTGTCTTTGATCCTGACATTGTCGCTTATCTTGAAAACCATCCGCTGCCATCCGGTCATTTTTGGCCCGAAATGAAGTGCGGTAGTTCTTGGAGGAATCGTATCGATCATGATGGTATACATGCTCATCTGACGAACGCCTGTAG
>JAYUXX010000463.1:0-2955 GCA_043752765.1 Saprospiraceae bacterium
GCTGATACCGCTTACACTTTGCCTGAAGGATATCAGAAGGCTTGAGGAGTTGCAGAAAAGAAGTAACGTAGTAGAACATTCTTGATTAGATATTCATCAGCTTTGAGATAAGCTACGGTACATTGTCAGGTAAAACATATCTTATCACGATTAAATTTGAAACTATGAAATACTCTTTTTACTTCTTTTTTGCCTTTTGTTTGATTTCATGTCAGAATAAAAGTAATGTTGAAGAAAGCACGTCTGAAAATGTGGACGAAACACCCGCGCTGATTCAAAAAGGTGATCTTCTTAAAATGAATTGGATTGTAGGTGACTGGAAAAGCGAGCTTAACGGAATTCCTTTTTATGAGGTTTATCATATGGTAAATGACTCTACACTTTTGGTACTCTCATATGTCAATCTGGGTACAGATTCATCTTCAGTCGTCAGTAACTATCTGTATTGGCGTAAAGATGCTTATTACCTGGGTGTTGCACTCAATTATAAAGTCGTAGAGCTTAATGAAAAAGAAGTTAAAATGGTGCCACACGGCCAGGCTTCTAATCATATCCTATGGACAAATGTGAATCCAAATACCTGGACAGCATTACTGACAAGCGCCTCAGATACTTTGCTTTACACAATGCAGAAGGCTACAGAATCAGACAGTTTATTTAAAGCAATGAAACATAATAATACTCCTGCAAGATAAAGTGTAACACGCGAAATGATTTTCTAAGTTAAGGATTATTGGGCGGTCTCAGATTCCTCATGGAAAAAAATGATACTTTATTTATGTGTCTTTGCAGAAGATGTACGATCACCATTTGGTTTGATATTCGCTTTCCTGTGTGCTAATCCCCACATCATCATAGCATCCATTACGTTGCTCAATGAATGGCCCGATTTGGTCAGCTCATATTCCACAGTCACAGGGATCGTATCATAAACCGTCCGCTTGACCATGCCATTCATTTCAAGATCCTTAAGCTCTTTGGACAACATGCGTGGTGTAATCCTCGGAATATTCCGTTCCAGTTCTTTAAACCTTTTCTGACCAAACATCAGGGTCCCGATAATAGGTAGCTTCCACTTGCCACTCAATACATTGAGGGTATCATTCACAGCCAGCACAAACTCAGCCGAACAGGTTTTTACTTTTTCGATTTCTTTTACACTTGCCATGGAATGTATTTCAGTTTTAAATTCATAATTAAATCCTACAAGAGCTTTCTTATCCAATAAACCAGGCCACTATACTCCAGTATACTAATATACAAAAGTATAGTAGTTACTTTTATATAGCAAATATACCCTACTTTTGTATCAAATGGTATCAATCACGCTTTTGTCAAATCAAATTAACATATGAACAGGAAAGAATTTCTACGAAAAGGAATGTTGGGAACGGGTATGATGGCCACATCGGCTGCCCTGGGAAATTTAATCAAAAATGAGATTGATGAATTAAAACCGCTGGATATCCTGGGTTTCAATCACATTCCAAACGCAAAAACAAAAATTATGGACAATACAGTTCTTCATAAAGCCGCCACAAGAGGTGATGCCGATCATGGCTGGCTACATAGTAAACATAGTTTTAGCTTCGCAAATTATTATAATCCGGACCGCATGCACTTCGGGGTACTGCGTGTACTCAATGATGACCATGTTGCCCCGGGCCGAGGTTTTGGAACTCATCCGCATGACAACATGGAAATTATTTCCATACCTCTGGAGGGTGCACTGGAACACAAAGACAGTATGGGAAATGTTTCTGTAATACAGAATGGGGACATCCAGGTATTAAGTGCCGGAACGGGAATCACGCACAGCGAATACAATAAGCATAAAGACAAAGAAGTGAAGTTTCTTCAAATTTGGCTTTTCCCAAATAAAAAGAGTGTGTCTCCAAGGTATGATCAATTGACACTGAATAAAAATGAAAGGCATAATACACTTCAACAAATACTTTCTCCGGATGCCGGTGATGCAGGTGTCTGGATCCATCAGGATGCATGGTTTCATATCGGAGAATTTGACAATGGTTTTACAACGGAATACCGGATTAGGAAAAAAGGAAATGGTGTATATGCATTTATTCTCAAAGGAGAAATGATCATTGACGGAATTACATTGAATGAGCGTGATGGATTTGGCATATGGGATATCGAAAAGGTTTCGCTTCAGGCTATTTCTCAGGATGCTGAAGTATTGCTGATGGAAGTACCTATGAGTATTTAATCGCCCATACATGGATGGAATACTAGAGGTTATTAAATTACGTCATCAATCAAAAACAACTGCAAGTGATTTAGTTGACTTGTAAACAATTGGTGACAATGACAACCTTTTAAAAATACTTCACGGAAATAGCGGTTTTAAAATACCAAAAGGACTATACTCTTCAGGGACCTTACTTGTAAATACAAAATTTTAAATATAATGTCAGAAACAACATAATTAACAAAAACCAAATGGACCATTGATCCAACACACAGTGAAATTAGTTTCAAGGTAAAACACCTTATGATCACCAATGTCAAAGGTGCTTTCAAAGAGTATGAGTCAAGCATTTATACATCCGGTGGAGATTTTAAAACTTCAGAAATTCATGTATGGCTGAACGCAGGGTCTATTGACACGGGAGATGCTAATCGTGACGGACATTTAAAAGGACCTGAATTTTTTGATGTAGAAAACAACCCACAGATACATTTCACCTCGGATGATGCATATGATATTGTGGACAATGATGGGAGTTATGATATTTACGGAGATCTCACGATCAAAGGCATCAAGAATCAAGTAAAACTAAGCGTTGAGTTTGGAGGTGTGATGAAGGACCCTTGGGGAAATACGAAAGCGGGCATTTCCGTAAATGGTAAAATTAATCGTAAAGATTTTGGGCTTAACTGGAATGCAGCGCTGGAAACAGGGGGTGTGTTTTGGTGAGTGATGAAATTAGGATA
>JAYUXX010000464.1:0-2949 GCA_043752765.1 Saprospiraceae bacterium
TGCACGGGAAAAACTTTCGCATTCGTTGCTGTACATCCATTTGAGGACGTGACCGTAAGCGCTGCGAGAACTGTTTCAGTACCTTCTATTGAAAATGAAAAAGTGGGATTTTGCAGCGTACTAAAAAATAAGGAATCGCCCACTGTAACTATCCAATTCCAACTCACAATATCATGTGCAGGATCCGGATCTATGGACCCGTCCGTAATATTCAATACTATATTTTCGGTACAGGAACTTACATCATACGTGAAGTCAGCTGCAATTTGAGAATCGAAAACACCAATCTGGCGAACGATGGTATCAAAACAAAATTCATTACTGTCGTTTACAATCAGTGCTACATTATAAAAACCTCCCTGTGAATAGGTGAATGATGGTTCAAAAAGAGTTGATGTAGCACTATTGGGATTTGGGTAATCAAAAATCCACAGATATTCATCCGCAAGAATTGACTGGTTATCAAAGAACACAGTTAAATCTTCACAATCCAATGTAGGGGCGGTAAACTGAGCTACCGGTACATCCCGACACATTCGAACATTGTACTGAAAGTCCCGACGGGTTGTGGCTGTCATGACCCCGTCTGTGTAAGCAGTAACGCAAATACCGACTACAAACTGGCCCACTGTATTAGGCGTTCCGGTTATAATTCCTGTAGCAGGGTCAATTACTAAAGGAACTCCACCCATTAAATTGCCAGGTCCGTATGGAGGTCTGTAAATGATCGGTGCATAAGGTGGCGGCGGTGGCGGTTGTGGCCTGTTGAGTTGTTGAGTTCCTCCAGCATAGGGCGTACACAATGAATACACGAGCGAATCGCCTTCTGCATCTGAAGCTGCATGACTAAAATTGATCTCCTTATTCACACAGGCATAAATCGGTGGATAGGGACCAAATTGAGGTGAACTATTACACTGCGTTTGTGCCAAACCACTTAACTCTGCTACCAGCGTCATACCTGTTGCATCAGGATTTAAAACATTCGTCAATGATTCATTACGGCAGCATCTCTGATAGGCCATAATATATCCTGTGGGCCGGAAAAATAATTCGATGGTGTCAACATACACGGTTGTGTGAACGCAAACATCACCACTGATGACACTACAATCACTGACGAGAATTTCATTCAGTGTATCATCCTCATTATAATTCAATCGTAATTGACCGGAAGTTCCAATGAAGGTTAATAATTGATTTGTAACGCCGTCAAAGAAGCCAACAGAAGCCGGATCATCGAATTGCGCCAACGAATCTCCCAAGAAACAGTCGCGACGAATACTGAGTCTGATTTCATACATATTGTTACCAAGGCACCTGTATCTAAGGTCACCTCCCACAATATGTGAAGCTTGAGCATCCTGGTATGACAGGAAAAAAATACTGCATAGAATAAATCCTATTCGCAGCATCGATTTACCGTATAACATGAGATTAGTCATATATGATTTCATGTCGATTATTTCTGAATTTCTATTATTTCTACTCTTCGTTCCTTAGAAGCTTCCGGACTGTAAATGGATTTCCGTTTATCCTTACTATCATCACTGACTGACGGAGGCGCCGTATCCTCTCCAAAAGATTTTTCAGTTACCACGAGATCCCCTGTTTCCATATACTTCCACAAAATTCCTTCACGGAATGATTTGAATTCATTCTGAATACTTGATATTCTTCTTTTTCCAAGTGCAAGATTATAATCACTTGAAGCAAGTGGACTCGTGTACCCTTTCAGATAAATTGTAAAGGTCAAACCCTCTTTGAGGTATTGCTCAAGGATGTGCATAAAAGATTCAAACTCCCGTCTTCCGCCGGCAAGATCATTTTCGAAAAACGCTGTTATTGCCTGAGCTGCAACCTCCCTATCACTTACTGGTGTGCCTGCACTATATTTCGCTATGAAGGTTGGTTTGAGGGCCATGTAAGGCTCATAGGTTTGAAGGTAACGTACAGAGGCTTTGTCTGAAGTGGTCCTCCTACCTGGTTGGTCATTATCAAAATAGATGGCTAACGGAAGGAAATCCTCAAGGTTTCCGATCTCGAGATACAAATCAATAATAAGTGTATCTGATCCCGGATTCTGCGATGAATTGAATGCCTGGCTTTCTGGAAGATATCCTTTTTTTGACCCTGTAGCAACCATGTCTTTATTAGGATCTACAGAGAAAAAGTATTGCACTGCAAAAATTTCTTGCTTAACCTGGGCTGCACCTTCAAGTGTTGGTTTAACTTCAACTCTTACGCCTTCAAGGGGAGCTCTTGTTCTTTTTTCAAACGTCCTTACAAGTAGGATCCTTTTTGAAGGTGCGAGATAAAGTCTCTTTTCTATTGTGATTGATTCCTTAATTCCTGCAGTCGAAAATGATGAGGAGTCAGGATCATATTCCGGCTTTTCACCCAATACTTCATAATTGGAATTCCGGTTGATAGGAACGATCACCTCATTGCCTTCTCCTGTTGAAAAAGTTTCTGTTGTGACTTCGGCTTCAGTGAGATAAACATTGACATTATCTAATGGCTCACCTGTATGCTTATTAAATGTGAGTACTTTCAGCAGTACCTCGATAGGTTCTTTTGAAAAATAATAAATGTCATAGCAGCAAGCTTCATCTTCAGGGGACAAATACATCGAACCAAGTCTGTTGGACGAAAAATTTCCTTCCTTTTCGTTATCTGATAACGTGTAGAAAGCATCGTCAAGACTACTGTTCGTAGGAGAACCAAGATTGACCGGGGTACTCCAAACTCCATTTGCTCTTTCTGATTGAAAGACATCTAAGCCACCGAATCCAAGATATTCTTCTGAACTGAAGTACAATACATTCGACCCACGATGATAGAATGGAGAAACGTCATTGGCAATCGTATTGATTGCAGTTAAATTTTCAGGCGCTGTGAAGTTGTCTTTATCGACAATATAACTAAACCAAATATCTTTTTTGCCTG
>JAYUXX010000465.1:0-7202 GCA_043752765.1 Saprospiraceae bacterium
TTCGTAGTTTGTCTCAACTTAATTTTGAATTGAAGTTCACCATCGAGCCCTTCCTCTACAATCTTTTGAAGAGTTGAGATACGCACCTCGCGCACATCATTCTCAATCTTTGAAATATTACCCTTATTGGTGCCACATCGATCAGCGAGTTCCTCTTGAGTGAGGCCTTTTTTCAATCTGGCCTGTTGAAGGAGAACTCCGATTTTAAATAACTCATATCCTTTATCCAATTTGTCTCTTTTGGGGGTACCCTTCTTACCATAATGTTCCTCCACAATTTGGTCCATGCTCTTAAGATTATTTTTCTTGCTCATATTGCTTCTTTATTCGTAAGGCTTTATCTATTTTATTTTTTGGGGTGCGTTGAGTCTTTTTCTGGTATCCATTAGCCAAAACAACAAGTTGCCCTTTATCAAAAAAGCAAAAGATTCTGAATATTTCACTCCCTTGCTGAATTCGCACTTCATAGAGGCCATCTGTACCTTCCAGATGTTTAAGGTACTCTTCCGGTACTTGCTGCAAATGTTCAATTACCCAGATTGTCCAAATAACTTTGTCCCTGACTTTAGGCCGCTGTCGGACAAAGAAGTCACTGAAGTAAGTCTTGTATGCGAAGACCGTCCTTACCTTCAACTGGTGCATTGAAAGTAAGATACGGCAAGTTGTCTAAATGTGCAACTTAAATTTTTCTACACCTGCTATAAATAAGTAGAAATCTATAAGCGAAAACTGTTGCCAGATGCTGCTGAATGCAATGCAAGCGTCACAGTCTTTCTGCATTGGTTATAATGTAATTCAAAGACGCTGTGTTCTTTTCATTCAGTATTAGTTTTCCTTTAAAGGTGTGAGTTTCATCCATGGCATACCTTCGGAAGGATTTTGGATGCAGGCGCAACTCTACTACAGATTCCGGGCCCGCACCACCGCAAAAGAAACAATTGGCCATCGGATAGCGGGAAAGAACATACTGTGTACCCAATGGATCCAATGGGATCATAAAACCTTTCAGTGTAACTTCTTGGTTATCCAGGCTTTTTACACTTGGCCCGAATTGAGCTTCCAGCACTTCAAAACCCAATTCTGTTGAAAATGTATTTGTGAATTTTACATCCTCAAGCGTTTGCCAGGTAATTAATTGTTGTGCGGTTAGTTTGTAACTCCCTGTGAACCAAAATGATATCAGTACTACCATCAGTGAACGCATGGGGCAAAGATACAATAAGCAGAGGCGATTGAAATGCAGTTAAAAGCCTGGGTATTCAGTTCAAGATTATCTGTAATCGCCTACCAAAGCTGAGCTAAGTTTGAGTGAGAGAGCGTAGGCGGACGGCCGTCATAGCAGCGGTCTTTCAGTAATGACATAAATATTCAGGATACTCGCCGTTAGGATGGCTATCGAAGATTAGTCCATGTTTTAATTCTCGATGTTATAATTTCCAAAGGAAATGTAAAATACTCTGTTGGTGAGCAATCAATGTATAGTGCACATTGGTAAACTATTTGCTCAGACTATATCGTAATCCAAGTCTAAATGTGTAAACGGATTCAAAGAAGAGATGGTTAATGCGATTTCTCCTTTGTAGATGAAGCGGGAGTATCGGATTGTCCTGACGATACTTCACTCCCTGGAAATTATACATTCTGACGGGTGCATTCAGATCAATACTGAACAGCCGGTTAATTTTGTAATACAATCCGGGAATTACATTCACTGCAAAACCATAATGTTTTAAAGAAATATAATAACCATTTGGAGTCGTGGGTGTAGACTCGAGGTGTACAAAATATGGGTTCATCCCAACACCAAAATGAAAGTCAATTCGATCAGACTTGTTTGAAAATAATTTATGAATTTCATAACGCATTGAAAAAGAAGAAGCCTCATTTACGGACTTATATCCTTTTATAAATCCATATTGCATTGGAACCTGTAATTTTTCAAATGGTTTTGTAAATTCAGGAATAAAAAATTCCACCTCATGGGCGAAACCCTTCTTCGTCAAAAAGTTGAGGGCCAGGCTAATCCTAGTAAAGTTGATATTATCTTTGGTCGTTACATTTCCGGATTCAATGTAGCGCGTCTGAAATATATCGGTATTCTGATAGATTTTGAAACTAAGATTGCCTTGAGCCAGGGAAGAAATAAATAAGCTTGTAAAAAATATGAGACATACAATCGTTTTCATTCTTATTAATTTTGTATCATTTTCAGAAAAATAACTTCCGCAAAACTGTGACTAAGTGTGGTCTTGATGTTATAAGGATATCACTTTCAGTGTGCCAATTCCTTGTTACCACATAGTTGTTCTTTCCACGTGTCGTTCCTTCTTTTAGCATTAGGTACCCCAAGTGCTTTCTTCATTTAAAATCTTCCACCCATTTTCTTTCTTTTCTAACAAAAATTGAAAGCCATAGCTAGTTAAGCCTCCACAGAAATAACCTATAGAAAGGATACTCTTAGTAAAATCCGAATTAAAGACTGGAGTTGAAGCTTTTATAAAACACCTCCCCCCATAATTTCTTTCAATAATATTATAGCCTTCTTCTCTTTCTTTATTGGTAAATATTTCTTTAAGCTTAAAAGTGGGTATTACCGGCAAAACTATCCTTCCAGAATCAATGAAAATAACTGTTGTGGAGTCAATGGATGTCAACATACTAATTGATTCAGCACTAGATAAATACATTGAATCAATATATTTTTGAAAATCATTATAACTATAGTACACCACAAAAGGAGGAGGAACTGCTTTGTGGCCGGTAGGGTGCTTAGTATTCCCCCAGTGCGATCTAAATATCCGGTCTGTTTCACTTTCAACGACAGAAGCATCAGAAAATCGATTTTGCAATACATAATCTAACACAGAATAGAACTCAGTTTCAAATCGTGCATCATGGTGAATAATTTTGGTTTTTTCCGTACAAGAGGCAATTAAAAAGAATAGCGATAGAAATAAAATTAACTTGATCATTTGTCTCAATTTACAATTTGCTTTAACCGTCTGGACTGTGAGAAGTGGCGATTCAAATGCACAAATCTTCCAATTAACCTTAATCTGTTTCAATATACAATACTGTCATCGCCCGCCATAGCTGAGTTAAGGTTGAGTAAGGGAGCGTAGGCGAGTGACTGCCAAATTTATAAGCCAATATTATTTGGAGTGCAGGATTAAGCTCTCATATCTACACTTAACCTTAAATGACCCCCGAATCCTTCACTAATGATCCTCATCAATGTTGACAGTCGGATATCACTTGCATTATTCTCAATCCTTGAGATATAAGTTTTCGTAGTACCGCACTTCTCAGCAAGTTGCTCTTGTGTCATACCATTATCCTTCCTAAGTTGTTGAATCATTACACCCAACTTGAATGCTTCAAACCCTTCCTGATATTTTTCACGATTTGCTGTTCCTCTCTTGCCATATTGTTGGTCAAGGTGATCCTTGAATGAGGTCAGATTCTTATTTACCCTTTTCATCGAAATACTGTTTTTTAAGTTTTTCAGCAAGTTTCAATTCTCGCTTAGGAATTTTCATAGTTTGCTTTATAAAGCTGTTGACAAGTATGATGAGGTTGCCTTCATCAAAAAAGCATAAAATCCGATAGTGGTTTGAAGCATATTCAATTCTGATCTCATACAAGCCATCGGGTCCTGTTAGGTGCTTGAAATACTTCTCAGGAATTCTGTCCAGTTGCAATAGCAGCTCCAGTGTCCAGTTAATCTTTTGTTGGACTTCTGGAGTTAGCTTACTAAAGAACCTCAGATAGTAGTCCTTGTAATAAAAAATATCCCTGGGAAGTTTTTCTGGCACATTACAAAGTTAGCTAATTAGGTAACAACATGCAAGTATAAAAAATTGGAGGATTTATGAAGTTGGTTAATGGCATCACCTATAATTACGACTAAGATTAAAGTTAGTAGCGGCTCAATGCGACAAACTACAAAGTGCCATCAATCTATCTTCTCCGGCACCACCCCACCCTGTTCTACCCTCTCCTCAGGCGCTTTAGGCGCATACGGCACTTTCGGAGTTTTACGATAGAGCAACAGCCAGAAAAGAATAAGGATGATAACAGCCGTTATGATGAAAACTGGCCTTCGGGTCTCCCTTTTCTCAGGTGCCTTTTCTGTCACATTTTCGCCCACTACAACATCTGCATGAAAAATATATCCCGCCTTCGGCACCGTTTCGATGATCTTCTTTTCATGATCATTAAGCAACTTGCGCAAAAAAGAAATAGCCTGCGTAAGTCCCTCATCACCTCCACCATAACCTTGCCATAGAGTCTCAATTATTTTTTCCCTACTTATAACCTGGCGGGGATTCTCTGCCAAAAGACACAACAACTTCATGAGCCTCGGTTCCAGCCTGACTTCGTTCACCATATTCTTATCAGGCATAACGGTAAAAGCATTGTTAATTCTGAAGTCTTCCATACCTGCAATACTATCCGCTTTTTAGGTTGTTTAAACAGCCGTCTGTAAAATATAGCTTTTCTAAAGGTTTATCTTGTGGCCATAGGAAGGTATTTTTTTCGGGAAGCTTATATAGAGCCGGGAAGGATGGCGAATATTTGTGAAAGCAGGGGTGGATGGGTCTAATGATCCGCGCTATCGCATGAAGGTTACTTCATTAATGATTCTGGAAAATTGCTCGTGACACGAGTCCGTATACAACTCCATATAAAAGTCCTTTCCAATTATTTATGTTTTTCATTAGCGCTGCCTGATATGTGTGCCCCGCCTTTGGCAATACCTTGTTAGCGGTTCGTTGTTTACGCTCGTATCGGTTCATAATAAAATACTGTCGCACCAGAGCTTAGCGATTTTGTCTTAATGAGTTTCAACATAATTCTGTCCTTGATCTGGTCAAATAGTAACAGCCCTTTCCCTTCGATAATAGGGTGAATACAAATTTGCAATTCGTCAATAAGATTGCTGTTTAAAAGTTGAATAATCAAGCTCCTGCTTCCAACAAGTATGTCCTTGCCTACTTGTTGTTTGAGTTCCAAAACTTCCTCGCCAAGAGGTCTTTTTACAAGTTCTGCACTTTTCCAGCCTGTGTCTGTTAGTGTGTTGGAAAAAACAAGTTTTTGAATTTTGTCTATTGAAATTGCAAAGTCGTCCAATGATTTGTTACCTGAAGGATTTTGCAATAGTGTTGGCCAAAATTGCATGAGTTGGTAGGTTGTCCGTCCATATAAAATTACCCCCGCGTTATCCACCAGGTCTGAATAATGTTGATGTAGTCCGTCAGACTGTGCAATAACCCTATTTTTCTTCACAAAAACATATTATTTTATTTAATTATTTGATTTCGATTTCGTAATTTGAGTACACAACTCTTGTATATGAAATACATAGAAGGATTCAATCGAAGTCAAGCCCTCCTCTTCCCACAATGTATTGACGAAATTATTCCTGAGGATTCCGAAGTCCGCATTATTGATGCATTTGTTGATGCCCTTCCGCTGGAAACCCTTGGATTTTTGAATCACAAACCTTCGGAAGAAGGTCGTCCGATGTATCATCCACGTGATCTGTTCAAATGGTATATATACGGATACCTCAATCGAGTGCGTACATCTCGTCTCCTTGAACGTGAATGTTGAACGTAATGTAGAATTAATGTGGCTGCTCAAGGGTTTGCGACCGTGTTTTCGTACGATTGCCGGATTTAGATCTGCAAATCCTGAGGTATTCCGTAATACATTCAGGTATTTTGTCGCAGGACTTAGTAAAAGCTCTTTGCTTGGAAAAAAAGTGGTCGCTATAGATGGAAGTAAATTCCGCGCAGTCAACTCAAAGAAGAATAATTACAATCAGAAAAAAATTAAAAGGCATCTTTCCTATATCGAAGAAAGGATATCGCATTATATCCAGCAATTGGACGATGAAGACCTGAAAGAAACAGAAAAGGAGAAAGTAGAGCAGAAACTTATTCATCATCGCAAACACAAGCGAAAATATAAGAAACTGGAAAAAGAACTGCGTGCGTCAGGAGAAGAACAAATTTCTACGACTGATCCCGATGCAAGAAGTTTATTGATACATGGCCAGGTTGTTGAAGTAGCCTTTAATGTCCAAACCGTTGTGGATGATAAACACAATTTGATAATTGAGTATCAGGCTTCAAATGCGAATGACAGGAAAGCGTTACTTCCAATGTCTGTTAAAGCCAAAGAAGCTTGTGGGGTTGATACTATTACAGTCCTTGCAGACAAAGGATATCACAACAAGGAACAGATATCATCATGTATGGCGGAACACATCACAACATATGTGGCGGTTCCGGAAGTTCCCCGAAATAGCGAAATTCCCACATCAGATTATTATGGTGAAAAGTTCATGTACAATAAGAAGGAGGATACATATAAATGTCCTCAAGGACATCTAATGAAAACAAATGGTAGTATCTACAAGAGGAAGTATGAGCAATCTGTGACACAGATGAAACATTATAAAACACCGAACTGCAAATTATGTCCTGCACGTCGTTACTGTACAAGTTCTCCAACAGGAAGGGTAATTGAAAGAAGTGAATACACAACCGCAGCAGAAGAAAATACCAAAAGAGTAAAAAAGCATCCTGAGATCTATGCAGCCCGCCAACAAATCATCGAACATATATTTGGAACGATAAAACGGCAATGGGGCTATGACCATATTCTCCTGAAGGGACTCCGCAAAAACGATGGAGAGTTCGGACTTATCTACCTTGTATATAATTTGAGAAGAATAATCAATATTTTAGGAGTTGCGAGGGTTAAAAAATGGATCAAGAAGAAGATTTTTTTGATTTTGAACATACTGCACTCCATAGAGCCTTATGATAGAAGATTAAAAAATAATCATTTGGCAACCACAGCATGAATCATGGATTATAATAAGAAAATAATTCAAGGTTATTGCACGAACTGTCGTCGTCTGCAATTCCTGTTGTATGGTCGCAAACACCGTCAAGTGTCATATTGAATGCTGCAATTACTCTTCTCACATTTCTAAGTTTATGTCAATGATGTCAGGTTGTCGTTTTACAATGACCACCAAACTGCTATTATACACAGGCATTTTTCTGTCGTCAGGCTATTTCGACGATTTCCACTCGTGATTTAAGCGTCAGTTTGAGTACTATAAAACCAATTGTCCCCGCAATAAGTGAAGCGATCAGAATTGCAATTTTTGAATTATTTACGAT